>CAZLDP010000080.1:0-7191 GCA_964558145.1 uncultured Prolixibacteraceae bacterium
CTATCCTTCAGGAAGAGAGCAACAAGCAGAGCGAAAGGCCGCGCATTGCCGGGGTGTATATCAACCGTCTCCGGAAGGGGATGCTGCTACAGGCTGATCCCACTGTGAAATTTGCCATGGGGGATGTGACCCTCCGGAGGATTCTACTCCGTCACCTCGATATCGACTCGCCTTACAATACTTACCTCTATCCCGGTTTGCCTCCGGGGCCCATCACCTTTCCCGAAATCCTGGCAATCGATGCAGTCTTGGATTATGAAAAACACAACTTCTACTATTTTTGTGCACGGGAGGATTTTTCAGGATTTCACAACTTTTCCCGCACCAATGCCGAGCATGAACGGAATGCCGCCCGGTACCATGCTGCGCTCGAAAAGCTCAGATGATCGGAATAGGCTGGTGAAAAAATGGCCGTTTTGTTCCACTGAGAGATTTACAAAAACCGGTTAAAAACAGCGCATAGAGTTTCCTTTTCCATTTCCCAGTTCAGTTCGGAAGCAGCTTTTTCAAGATTCAAGGCCCATTTCTGCCGCTTCGTGCGGTGGGTCAGGACTTCCCTGAAGGTGGCAGCCAAGGTTTCCGGATCATGGGAAGCGACGACCATGCCGATGTCATATTCCTTCACTATCCTGCTCATTTCAGGAAGGTCGGAAACCACCACGGGAATCCGGGCCTGGATGTAGTCAAAGAGTTTGTTGGGAAGTGCATAGCGGTAGTTAAGTCCCAGGTCCTCTTCCACGGAAATGCCTAGATCGGCCCGGCGGGTGAAAGCCCGCAGTTTCCCAGGAGAAAGCTTCCCTGTGAAGCGTACATTTCGCAGGTGGAGACCGCCTGCCAGGATGTGCAACTCCTCTTCCAGATCCCCACTGCCGGCAATTAACAGATCTGCCTCCGGGAGAAAATCCATTGCAAGGATTGCCTGCTCAAGTCCCCTCCCTTTGTTCAATGCCCCCTGGTAGATGATCAGCGGAGAGCCTTTCTCCCCGGAAAGAAATCCATCTTCCTCCTCTTCTTCCGTTCCTTCTTTCCAGACATTTGGAAGATTGCGGACAACCGCGAAGGGGATTCCGTACAGGCGGGTGTAAATGTCAGCAATGGGCTGACTCACCGTATAGCCTGCGGTAATTCCGGGAACCAACCATTTTTCAAGCAGGCACCAGAAGGCTTGTATCCGGGGTCGGTTAACCAGTTCGGGGACTTCCGTGAAATATTCGTGGCTGTCGTAAACCACGGGTTTACAACGGATCCGTCCGGCCATCCGGTTAGCTGGCAGGGTGTCCAGGTCATTCGACAGAAGCAGGTCGTAACGGCGGAAAAGGAGAACAAGGAGGAGGCGGAAATTGTATTCCCCGTAAAACAGAGGTCCTTTGCGGAAGAGTAACCGCATGCGCCGCGTGGCATAGGGCCGGATCTCCAGGGGAAGCGATTCCGGAAGTTTTCTGCCTACCAGTAAAACCCGGAATCCCATCTCTGTCAGGGTGCGACATGCCCGGTCCACCCGCTGGTCTCCAGCCAGGTCGTTGGTCACCGACACAATGATCCTTTTCACACCCATTCTATTTTCAGCTAAAATAAGTGAAATTCTCAAACGGTAACCATAATTCCCATCTTGCGTGGAAATTTAAGGGATAACCCCGGCGATGTGATTTCTACGGCTTTCATGTATCTTTGGCCAAACAATTGATCATGGAATTGCTACACGATATTTCCCTGCGCGGTTTCCACACCTTTGCGACGGAAGCGAAAGCCCGCTATTTTCTGGAATTTACGGATCCTGAAGATCTTCGTGATTTGTGGAGAGCTCATCCTGCACTGTTTGATAAGGTGCTGATCGTAGGAGGAGGAAGCAATCTGCTGTTTACCGGTGATTTCGAGGGGATGGTGATCAGGCCGGCGGAAGCTGGTATTGCTGTAGAGAGGGAAGATACGGATCATGTCTGGTTACGGGCGGGGGCCGGTGTGTGGTGGGATGATTTTGTCCGCTTTGCCGTGGAAAGGGGCTGGGGAGGTGTCGAAAACCTCTCGCTGATACCCGGAAGGGTGGGGGCGGTGCCGGTGCAAAATATCGGGGCCTACGGCTGCGAGGCAGCGGAAGTGGTTAGCCAGGTCACCGGCATGGAGCTGCCCTCAGGAAATTTCAGGGTGTTCGACGTGGAGGAGTGTCGCTTTTCCTACCGTTCATCCCTGTTTAAAGAAGTTTTAAAGAACCGCTTTCTGATCACCTCGGTAGTTTTTCAATTAGATAAGGAACCGCGGCTGAAGCTGGAGTACAGCGAGTTAAAAACGGAGCTTATGGAGCATTTCAAAGGTTCAAAGGCATCGCCGTTCAACGGGTCACCTGTTGAGAAGGCAGCCGGGGGTGGAATATCCCTTCAGCAGGTGCGGGATGCGGTGATCAGGATTCGCACCCGGAAGCTGCCCGATCCGGCAGAAGTGGGCAATGCAGGCAGTTTCTTCAAAAACCCGGTGGTGGCAGAAGAAGCTGCGAAGCAGTTGAAAGCGGCATTCCCTGCTTTACCGCTCTATCCGGCAGAGACCAGGAGTCCCGGGAAAGGGGAAAAGCCGGTGAAGTTGTCGGCGGGATGGCTGATCGACCAGTGTGGCTGGAAAGGTTTTCGCCGGGGGGATGCAGGTGTACACCACGACCATGCCCTGGTACTGGTCAATTATGGCCAGGCTACCGGAAGGGAAATATTTCAGTTGGCCGAAGAGATTCGTCTCTCGGTGAAGGAACGGTTCGGAGTTGATCTGGAAAGGGAGGTCATTGTGGTATAGCGGCCGGTGATCAATAGAACCGGAACTGCTGCAATTAGCAATTAACAATTAGCAATTAACAATGAACAATTATCAAGTTGAATCTTTGAACGGCGCAGCCATTGAACTTTTGAACCCTTGTTGAACCTTTGAACGATATATGTGTCAATCCGTGTGCATCTGCGGTTCCTGTTTCCCGGACAAAGGAAAAAGGGTTTTCTCAGACCGTTTCCATCTTTTCGTAGGGTATTATCGGGAGACCCTTGTATTTCAGAAAGAGATTGGCCACCGCCAGGGTATCCTTTTCGCAATACCTGACAATGCGGTCCAGGTCGTTTTCCTCGTAATAGACCCGGGCTACCTGGCTACCGTCGATGTCGTCCTTGGGTGTGGGGATATTAAAAAGAGCGCACAAAAGGGCAAGCGAAGTGTAGTGTTTGTAGTCGCCGAATTTCCAAAGTTGAAGGGTATCTAACAGGACATCCTTCACCTCCCAGGGTTTGGCGCCTGCCACATCGAGGATGCGGGGGAGTTGCAGCCCGTGTACCAACATCCGGCGGGCAATCCACGGATAATCAAACTCCTGGCCGTTGTGGGCGCACAACCGTTTTTTACCTGCCCGCTCCGACTTTTCCAAAGCATCCGAAAACTCTTGCAGCAAAATTTTCTCGTCGACATCGTGGAACGATTTGACACGGTAAATCCATTCCCCTTTTTTCTGGTAGAAATAGCCCATGGAGATGACGATGATCCGGCCAAATTCAGCATAGATTCCGGCCCTGCTGTAGAGTTCCGTAGGATCTTCCTCCGGAGTGAGGAAATTTTTCATTTTGTCATTCCACAACTTTTTCCAGTAGGGGTTGAGTTGGTCATAGCCGGATGTGGCTGGTACCGTTTCGATATCTAAAAAAAGGATTTCGTCGGAATGGATGTGTTCAAGCATTTTTCTGCGGGTGTTTTTTCAGGATTTGTTTGATGTATTGGGTGAGGATCTCAATGGCTTTCTGATTCAGTCCGCCCTGGGGCACGATGATGTCGGCGAAATTTTTGGTGGGTTCAATGAACTGGAGGTGGCTGGGGCGTACAGTTTTTTCATAACGTTCCAGTACGGCTTCCACATCGCGGCCCCGTTCCTTGATGTCGCGGCGGATCACCCGTGAAAGCCGGACATCGGAAGCGCAGTCGACATAAACCTTAACATCCATCAGGTTACGCAGGTTTTCATCGGCGAGGCACAAAATGCCCTCTACAATCAGTACATGACGGGGTTTCACTGCGACGACCTCCTGTTGGCGGGTGCAGGTGATGAAGGAATAGGTGGGCTGAAACACTGTCTCTCCCCTTTTCAGTGCTTGGATATGTTCAACCATCAGTTCAAACTCAATGGCATCGGGCCGGTCAAAATTTTTTTTCCTCCGTTCCTCCAATGACAAATGACTGTTGTCGAAATAATAGGCATCCTGCGAAATGATGGCTACTTCCCCCTCGGTAAAGGATTCTGCAATTTTGTTGACCACCGTCGTTTTTCCTGAACCTGTGCCTCCGGCAATTCCAATGATGAGCATATTCTTTTAGGCTTTTGTTAAATTCCGGGTAAAAGTTTGGCCTACCCGTTCACTCAGCTAAATTAGTTTTAATTTCGCAAGGTAAGATTCACTACATCAAAATAGGACGGAAATTATGATCACACACATCGTACTTTTCAAACTGAAAGCGGTTCCCCCAACCGAAAAGGCGCTTCTCCGGGCCGAGTTGAAGCAGAAACTGGAAGCGCTGAGGGATGAAATTGGGGAGATCGTTCAGCTCGATGTGTCTGTCAACACGCTTTATGATGAAAAGAACTACGATCTGATGTTGTTTTCCCGGTTCCGTTCGGTTGAGGATTTGGAGATCTACCGTGTTCATCCTGCCCACCAGGAGGTAGTGGCGCGTATCGGTGAGGTGGCTGCCTCGCGTGCATCCATTGATTTTTTCAGTGACCCATCGCTCAACGCTTGACCATCATGGGTGAACTTTATCCTTTGAAATTTACCCCCTCTTTCAAGGAAAAGATCTGGGGTGGTAACCGGATGCACAGGGTGTTGAATAAACCCTGGTGTCCCATGGAGAAATGCGGCGAAAGCTGGGAGCTCTCGGCCGTGGAAGGCCAAATCTCGGAGGTGGCCAATGGGTTTCTGGCAGGCAATAACCTTCAGGAGCTTATCGAGGTTTACATGGGCGACTTGGTGGGAGAAAAGGTGTATGACCGTTTTGGCATTGAATTTCCTCTCCTGATTAAGTTCATTGATGCGGAGGATGACCTCTCCATCCAGGTTCATCCGGGTGATGAGCTGGCAAGGGAGCGTCATTCAGCATACGGAAAAACCGAAATGTGGTACGTGGTGGATGCCGATCCCGGAGCCCGGCTGATTTCGGGATTCAATCAGCAGGTCGACAGGGAAAAATACATTGCTTACCTTCAGGCAGGAAGGCTTACAGATCTGCTCCTCTCGGAGGAGGTTTTCCCCGGGGATGTCTTTTTTATTCCTGCCGGAAGAGTTCATGCCATCGGCAAGGGAATTCTGGTTGCCGAGATTCAGCAGACTTCCGACGTAACCTACCGGATTTATGATTTTGACCGGCTTGATAAACACGGAAAGCCCCGAAAACTTCATAATGACCTGGCCATCGACGCCATTGACTATTCGTGGCAGAAGGGGTACAAAAAACAGTACGAGAGGCAGAAAAATACTCCTGTGGAGCTGGTTTCCTGTCCTTGGTTCACTACCAACCTGCTGGAGCTGAACCAAACAGTGGGAAAAGACTTCTCTCAGTACGACACGTTTGTGATCTACATGGGAATCGTCGGGAAGGTCAGGCTGGTATGGAAAGGCGGGGAGGAGATTATTGATAAGGGTGAAACGGTACTGGTACCTGCCATCCTGGAGGAATTCAAGCTGGAACCCCTGCACGGGGAAGCCCGACTCCTGGAAATATATATGGACGAACGGTGATGGATATTAAACAAGCCCGTTTTCTGGTCAGCAATACCGATGTGGCAAAATGCCCCAGGCCCGATATGCCTGAATTTGCATTTATCGGACGGTCGAATGTGGGCAAATCCTCGCTGATCAATATGCTCACTGTGAGTAAGTCGCTGGCTAAAACTTCTGAAAAGCCCGGAAAGACGAGGCTGATCAACCATTTTTTGATCAATGAGTCGTGGTACCTGGTCGACCTTCCGGGATACGGGTTTGCCAAAGCGCCCAAAACTGAGCGGGAAAAATGGGAAAGCTCCTTCCGGACCTATATTCTGAAACGCGCCAACCTCAGTTGTCTCTTCGTACTGATCGATATCCGGCATCACGCCCTGACAATCGATCTGGAATTCCTCCGATGGACAGGGGAAAACCGGGTGCCTTTTGCAATCATCTTTACCAAAAGCGACAAACTGAAGCCTGAAACTGTGGAGTCGGCAATTGCGGAATACCGGATCAGGTTGTCGGAAATTTTCGAACCTCTGCCTCCTCTGTTTGTTACTTCCTCCAAGAGTGGAAGGGGTAGGGAAGAAATCCTCACTTTTATCGGAAAAGTCATCTTTTCTATGCGGGGATCAGGAATTGAGCAAAAATGAACGCATGTAATGCTAAATTTTTAACTTTGTGACTGAATAAGAGCAAGAAAAAGCATCGATTATGGGGAGCAAGAATCATCCGCTTAAAGTATTCTCTTGCCGGAATTCGCGGTATCTGGCCCAGGAGATCTGCTGCAGCCTGGATATAGAATTGGGAAAAAGCAGTTGTGCCGTTTTTTCCGATGGGGAGTTTGAACCCTGTTTTGAGGAGACGATCAGGGGATCGCACGTTTTTATTGTTCAGTCGACCCCTCCCCCTGCCGACAACCTTATGGAGTTGTTGCTGATGATCGATGGGGCGAAACGGGCAAGTGCCTACAAGGTCATCGCTGTCATTCCCTATTTCGGGTATGCCCGTCAGGATCGCAAGGATAAACCCAGGGTATCGATCGGCGCAAAACTGATGGCCGATTTGTTGTCGGCTGCGGGCGTCGACCGGGTGATTGCCATGGACCTCCATGCTGACCAGATTCAGGGATTCTTCAACGTGCCCGTTGACCATCTCTTTGCATCGGCACTTTTTATCCCGTTCATTCGGAATCTTGGTCTTCATGATATTACCATTGCCTCACCCGACGTGGGAGGTACCAAGCGGGCCAATACTTATGCCCGCCTGCTGGAAACCGATATGGTGATCTGTCATAAATCGCGTGCCAAAGCCAACGTGGTCGACTCGATGACCCTGATCGGGGAAGTGGCTGGAAAAGATGTGATCATCGTTGACGACATGATCGACACTGCCGGGACCATTTCCAAAGCCGCCCGGCTGATGATCGAGAAGGGCGCCAACAGCGTCCGGGCTTTTGCTGCCCACGGTGTCCTGT
>CAZLDP010000080.1:7201-8920 GCA_964558145.1 uncultured Prolixibacteraceae bacterium
GTGATATACAGCGGAACAGATCCTATCCATTTTTATGCTCCTTTCAGTGAATTCCGTCCGCTGGTGTATACCCCCGATGCGTTCCTGATCAATATTAACCTCGACGGTGAAATTCACAAGGTGATCCTGCAGGATTTGCAGTGGCATCCCGTGGAAGAGCAGCTTATGCATGCCGATTTCCTCCGGATCAAAGAAGATAAACCGATTAAAATCGATCTTCCCCTCACCATTACAGGTACTGCAAAGGGGATTAAATCGGGGGGTAAACTGAAAGTGAACCTCCGTAAGATCAAGGTCAAAGGATTGGTCAAAAACCTGCCTGACCTGATTGCTGTCGATGTGACTGAACTCGACCTGGGTCAGAGCGTGAAAGTGGGCGATCTCCATTTCGAAGGAGTCGAATTCCTCGATCCCAAATCCAATGTTGTGGCCACCATTTCCGTAACCCGTGCTTCGAGGGCTGCTGCAGCCGCTGCTGATAAACAAGGCAAGAAATAAAAATCTGACCCATTGAAATACCTCGTTGCCGGATTGGGCAATATCGGGAAAGAATACGACAACACCCGCCACAATGTGGGCTTTATGATATTGGATGCACTGGCTGGTGCATCCAATGTTGTTTTTGAGGACCGTCGGTATGGATTTGTAGCAGAATACAAATTCAAAAGCAAGATTTTTGTCCTGTTGAGGCCAACGACCTATGTAAACCTGAGCGGACGTGCAGTCAGTTACTGGCTGAAAAAAGAGGATATCCCACTGTCGAATCTTCTGGTGGTCTGCGATGACCTGGCCCTTCCTTTTGGGACCATCAGGCTGAAGGCAAAAGGGAGCGACGGTGGTCATAATGGCCTCAGAAATATCAACGATGTTCTGGGTACCCAAGAATATGCCCGCCTCCGGTTTGGAATCGGCGACAACTTCCACAAGGGGTATCAGGTCGACTATGTACTGGGCCGGTGGACAAAAGAAGAGGTTAAGGAGTTGCCCCCCCTTGTTGATACGAGCATAGAGGTTATCCGGAGTTTCGGAACCTTGGGCATCGATCGTACCATGAACCTTTTTAACAAAAAGCCGGACGGTTCTTCTGCTGCTCCCCTCACCTGATCCGGTAGTGGTTAAACCACCTCCACCCCTTGACGTGATTCTCAGGCTACTCCTCCGGAAAAGTAGGAGATATTTTCGGTTTCCATGCCAACCGGATGGTTGATGAACCCCCCTGCTTCCTGTTGTTTGAAATAGTGTCGTTGTGTATCTTTGCAATAGCTTGTGATTTTTTCCTTTGAGTTATGCCCGATTTTCCCCGTATCGACAAATGGCTCTGGTCTGTGCGGATTTTCCACACCCGCTCCCAGGCTGCTGAAGCCTGCCGCAAAGGACAAGTCATGATGGACGGGTTACCCGTAAAAGCTTCCCGCGTGGTAAAACCCGGCGACATGGTCAAAGTCCGCCGGAATCCCATCTGGCGCAGTTACAAGGCGCTGGAACCCATCCATAGCCGGGTGGGGGCCAAGGAGGTCCCCCTTTACATGAGCGATGTAACGCCCCCTGAAGAATTGGAAATTTTGGAGATGCACAAGATGGGACAGTGGATTACCCGTGACCGGGGCAGCGGACGCCCTACCAAAAAGGATCGCCGCGACCTGGAAAACTACTTCCGGTAAGCGGTGTGCCTTGTCCTGGTTATTAGGAACTTAGGAGCTTTGAGACGAGGGATTACAA
>CAZLDP010000081.1:0-8857 GCA_964558145.1 uncultured Prolixibacteraceae bacterium
TTTTAGAGGGTTGTTTTATTAAAGCCACCGTCTTTGACGGTGGTGGTTTACTATAAAGGAGAATGTCTGAATCTAATTTTGTAGATTATGTAAAAATATTTTGCCAGTCAGGGAATGGTGGAGCGGGCTCCGCACACCTCCGGCGGGAGAAATTCGTACCCAAGGGGGGGCCTGACGGCGGAGATGGCGGCAGGGGCGGACATATCATTCTGAAGGGTAATTCCCAGTTGTGGACACTGCTTCACCTGAAATATCAACGGCATATCAAGGCCGGTCACGGGGAGCCAGGAGGAAAACAATGCAGTTTCGGAGCCAACGGCGAGGATAAGATTATTGAAGTCCCTCTGGGAACGGTCGTGAAAGATGCTGAAACCGGCGAATTCCTCAAGGAAATCACCAGTGATGGCGAGACTTCCATCTTGTTTGAAGGGGGTAGGGGAGGATTGGGAAATACCCATTTTAAATCGGCGACCCAACAAACACCCCGTTTTGCCCAGCCCGGAGAAAGCGGAACGGAAGCGTGGGTCATTATGGAGTTGAAAATCCTGGCCGATGTCGGACTGGTTGGATTTCCCAGTTCGGGCAAATCGACCCTTTTGTCCGTCGTGTCCGCAGCTAAACCCAAAATTGCTGATTATCCCTTCACAACGCTGGTTCCCAATTTAGGCATCGTCAGTTATCGCGATCAGCAATCGTTCGTGATGGCCGACATTCCGGGAATCATCGAGGGTGCCCACGAAGGAAAGGGACTCGGGCTCCGGTTTCTCCGCCATATTGAACGAAATTCCATGTTGCTTTTCATGGTTTCGGCCGACAGCAAGGATTACCTGAATGAATACAACATCCTGCTGCGCGAACTGGAAGAATATAATCCGGAACTGTTGGATAAACAGCGCTTTTTAGTGATCAGCAAAGCCGATATGCTGGATGAAGTACTGATGGCGGAAATCAGCCGGATATTTATCGACATTCCGCATATGTTCATTTCTTCCGTCACCGGATACAACATCGCAGCGCTGAAAGACCGGATTTGGGAAATATTAATGGGATCTTGAATGGAATTTTTTGAATCACTTCTCCGATTCGATGAGCAACTTTTTTTGCAAATCAACGGGATACACTCTCCGTGGTGGGATACCGCCATGCTGTTTTTCACGCGGAAAGAGAGTTGGCTCCCACTTTATCTCATCGTTTTGTGGCTGATTGTCAGGAATTACTCCCGCCGTTCCTGGCTGATTGTCATATTTCTGGCTATCGGACTGGTCGTCAGTGACCAGGGTACCGGTATTATCAAGGAGATTACCGAAAGACTAAGGCCGGGTTACAACGAGCACATCTCTGACCTCACCCATATTGTACTCCGGAAGGGAGGTAAGTACGGTTTCCCTTCGTCGCATGCGTCGAATTCCTTCTTTTTGTTGGCATTTACCGGTTACCTCTTCCGAAACAGGATCACCTTTCTGGTACTGTTGCTCTGGGCTCTCCTGGTATCTTACTCCAGGATTTACACCGGAGCACACTTCCCCTTTGACGTGGCAGGAGGATGGCTTTTGGGATTTACAACCGGCTGGATTTTTTACCGTTTGTTGCTGGAAGCTGAATCGAAAGGCCGGGGTAAACGAAGAAAACCTCTGAAGAATCCGTTACCCCCTGGTCAGGCCCAGGCACTGGCGCTGGTCTTTTTTACTCTCCTCTTTACCCTTTTAACTGCGGTGTATATCCTTCACAAATACGACTTTCTATAAGTTTTTTCCGCGCTTATCAACCGGGAAATGTTTATTTCTGGAGAGATTAATTCCCCGAAACCGCCGGGGATTTAGCTATATTTGCACCAAATTCCCTGAATTATGAATGCTATTTATGATGAGAGTACCATCCAAACCCTCGACTGGCAGGAGCATATCCGTAAACGGCCCGGCATGTATATCGGCAAGCTGGGTGACGGCACTGCCTCCGACGATGGGATCTATGTGTTGGTGAAGGAGGTGCTGGATAACTCAGTGGATGAGTTTATGATGGGCTACGGAAAGAAAATCGAGGTGACCATCGATCAGGAAAAAGTACGGATCCGTGACTATGGGAGGGGCATTCCCCTTGGAAAACTTGCCGATGCTGTGAGCAAGATGAATACCGGCGCAAAGTATGATTCGCGGGTTTTCAAAAAGTCGGTGGGCTTGAATGGAGTTGGGATTAAAGCTGTCAATGCCCTCTCGTCCGATTTTTCCATCAAGGCTATCCGGGATGGACAGGTGAAGGAACTTCGCTATAGCCGGGGAATCCAGGTGGAAGAAAAGGTGATAGGTGAAACTGAGGAGCAGAACGGAACTACTGTCTTGTTCCGCCCCGACGAATCGATCTTCAGAAACTACCGCTTTATCACCGACCATATCGTCAACCTGATTAAGAATTATGTTTTCCTGAATTCCGGGCTGACCATTGATTTCAACGGACAGAAATATTACTCCCGCAATGGATTGAAAGATCTTCTGGAGGAAAATCTGGAGGCCGATCCCCTCTACCCGGTTATTCACCTGAAGGGGGAGGATATTGAAATGGCCATGACCCATGGCAACCAGTATGGTGAGGATTATTACTCCTTTGTAAACGGACAGCACACGACCCAGGGAGGGACCCACCTTTCGGCTTTCAGGGAAGTGCTGGTCAAAACCATTCGCGATTTTTTCAAGAAGGATTTCGATCCCAACGACATCAGGGCTTCCGTGGTGGCGGCCATCAGCGTTAAAGTGGAGGAGCCGGTTTTTGAATCACAGACCAAAACAAAACTGGGTTCGCGCGACATGGGACCCGACGGGCCCACCGTAAGGCAGCATGTGTTTAATTTTGTTCAAAAAGAGTTAGACAACTATCTCCATAAAAACCAGGAAACTGCAGAAGTGCTTCTCCGCAGGATTCAGGAGTCGGAAAGGGAAAGAAAAGCAATAACCGGCATCAAGAAGCTCGCCAAGGAGCGTGCAAAAAAGTCGAACCTTCATAACAAGAAGCTGCGTGATTGCCGCATCCATTTCAATGACAATGACGAGAAACGCGAAGATTCCTCTATTTTCATCACGGAAGGGGATTCAGCAAGCGGATCGATTACCAAGTCGCGCGATGTTGACAGCCAGGCGGTGTTCAGCCTGAGGGGAAAGCCGCTCAATACCTTTGGCCTGACAAAAAAAGTGGTTTATGAAAATGAAGAGTTTAACCTTTTGCAGGCTGCCCTGAATATCGAGGAGAGCATCGACGATCTCCGCTACGCCAAGGTGATCATTGCCACCGATGCCGATGTGGATGGGATGCACATCCGGCTTCTGCTGATCACTTTCTTCCTCCAGTTTTTTCCGGAACTGATCAGGAGGGGTCATGTTTTTATCCTCCAAACTCCTCTCTTCAGAGTCAGAAATAAAAAGCAGACGATCTACTGTTATTCTGAGGAAGAAAAACAAACGGCCGTCAATTTGCTGAAAGGCAGTCCGGAGATCACCCGCTTCAAGGGGTTGGGCGAAATCTCACCCGATGAGTTCCGGAACTTCATTGGTTCCGAAATGAGGCTCGAGCCGGTTCAGATGAAAAAACACGAATCGGTAGCCCAGATGCTCGAATTTTATATGGGTAAGAACACCCCTGAACGCCAGGATTTTATAATAGAGAATCTCTATGTCGAAAAAGATGAAGTTGCCTGAAAATGTCTGAAGAACATACTCCAATCCCTGAAAATAAACCTGAATCCCCCAGAGAGGAGATTACCTATCTGTCGGGAATGTACCGAGACTGGTTTCTTGATTATGCTTCTTATGTGATTCTCGAGCGTGCGGTTCCTTATGTGATCGACGGACTGAAGCCTGTACAGCGGCGAATTTTGCATGCCATGAAAGAAATGGATGATGGCCGTTTTAACAAAGTGGCTAATATCATCGGTCAGACCATGCAGTATCATCCACATGGGGACGCTTCCATCGGGGATGCCTTGGTACAGTTGGGCCAGAAGGAGTTGCTTGTTGAAACCCAGGGAAACTGGGGGAACCTCCTCACCGGAGATGGTGCGGCTGCCCCCCGTTACATAGAAGCCCGCCTTTCCAAATTCGCACTCGAAGCGCTCTTCAATGCCAAGACTACTGAATGGAAACTCTCTTACGACGGACGGAAAAAGGAACCAGTCAGCCTGCCGGCCAAATTTCCCCTGTTGCTTGCCCAGGGAGTGGAAGGAATTGCCGTGGGACTCGCTTCCAAGATACTTCCCCATAATTATATCGAGCTCTGCGATGCCTCCGTCGCTTATTTGAAGGGGGAACCTTTCATGCTGTATCCCGATTTTCCCACCGGCGGTTCGGTGGATGTGTCGAAATACAACGACGGCTTACGTGGCGGAGTAATCAAGGTGCGGGCAAAAATTGAAAAGAGGGACAGTAAAACCCTGGTAATTACCGAAATACCCTTTGGCAGAACCACTGCCACGGTGATTGAATCTATTCTGAAAGCCAATGAAAAGGGAAAGATTAAGATCAGGAAGATCGATGACAATACGGCTGCCAGGGTAGAGATTTTGGTTCATCTGTCACCCGGAGTTTCTTCCGATAAAACCATCGATGCACTCTATGCTTTTTCCGATTGTGAAGTATCGATCAGCCCGAATGCTTGCATCATTGAGGACGACAAACCCCATTTCCTGACGGTCTCAGAAATCCTGAAGAAGTCGGTTGACGCCACGCTCCGGTTGCTGAAGTTGGAATTGGAAATCCGTTTGGCAGAATTAGAGGAAACATGGCACTTTACATCGCTTGAGAAGATTTTCATTGAAAAAAGGATTTACAAGGATAAGGATTTCGAGCAGGCTGAAAACCTCGACATGGCCATTGCCCATGTCGACAAACGGCTCGAACCCTTCAAATCCAAACTGAACCGCGAAGTTACCCGCGACGATATCCTGAAACTCCTGGAGATCAAAATGGCCAGGATCCTCAAATTCAATGCCGACAAGGCTGCCGAATACCTCCTTTCCTTGGAGGAAGAGATGGCAAAAGTCAAAGAGAATATCCTTCATATCGTTCCTTTTACCATCGACTGGTTTGAACGGCTAAGAAACAAGTATGGCAAGGGAAAGGAGCGGCTCACTGAAATCAGGAGTTTTGAGAACATTGTGGCAGCCAAGGTCGTAGTAGCCAATGAGAAACTATACATCGACAGGGATGAGGGGTTTGCAGGTACCGGTCTGAAAAAGAACGAATATGTGTGCGACTGCTCCGACATGGACGAC
The DNA here is from genome assembly GCA_964558145.1 of uncultured Prolixibacteraceae bacterium. Taxonomy (GTDB): domain Bacteria; phylum Bacteroidota; class Bacteroidia; order Bacteroidales; family Prolixibacteraceae; genus UBA1413. Next base: position 5,255 of record CAZLDP010000081.1, read on the forward strand.
ATCATCGTCTTCCGGAAAGAAGGAACCTATTTTGTCACCAAAGTTAGTGATAAGGCTTTTGTCGGGAAGAATGTAATTCATATCGGCATCTTCAGGAAGGATGATTCCCGCACTATTTACAATGTGGTTTACCGCGACGGGAAGAGCGGGTTTTCCTATATGAAGCGGTTCAATGTCTCAGGAGTGACGCGCGACAAGGAGTATGACGTGACCATGGGCACCAAAGGATCCAGGATTGTGTACTTCTCGTCGAATCCCAATGGTGAGGCTGAAGTGCTGAAAGTCTTTCTGAAGCCTAAGCCACGGATCAAGAAGCTGGTCTTTGAACAGGACATGAGTCAGTTGTCCATCAAAGGGCGCCAATCGATGGGTAATATCCTGACTAAATATGAGGTTCATAAAATTACGCTGCATGAAAGGGGTATTTCAACCCTTGGCGGATTGAAGGTTTGGTTCGATCTGGATGTGCTCAGGTTGAATGCAGAAAAGCGGGGAAAATACCTTGGCGAATTTTCGGGTGACGATAAAATACTGGCCATTTATAAAAGCGGAGAGTACCAGTTGTACAATTATGATTTCACGATCCATTTTGAACCGAACCTCCTCACCATTGAGAAGTTTGATCCGGGAAAAGTTCTCTCCGTTGTCTATTACGATGCTGAGCAGGAGTATTACTATGTGAAGCGGTTTGAGATTGAGGAGACGATGAACAAAATGATTGGGTTCATCGGGGAGAACAAGGAGAACAAGCTGGTGAGCGTGACCTGGGTTCGCTATCCCCGTCTGGAGATAGAATTTGGAGGAAAGAACAGCGACCGGGAGAATGAAATTATCGAAGTGGCCGAGTTCATCGGGATTAAAAGCTGGAAGGCCAAAGGGAAACGGTTGACCAATTATTTTGTGGAGAATATCAGGGAACTGGAGCCTGTGGTTAAAGATGAGTATGAGAAGGCACCGGAGGAAGCGGATATATCAGAAGCGCAAGTGGGCGATATCGATGATATTCCTTTCGAAATCAGGAGGCCGGGCAATGAGGATGTCAACCAAATGACCCTATTCTGATATGCGGATCTACCTGGTCGGATACATGGGAAGCGGCAAAACCACGCTGGGAAGGCGTCTGGCCAAGCTCACGGGACTCAGCTTCATCGACCTGGACAAATACATCGAGGAGCGTCGTTGCCGGACGGTACAACAGCTTTTTGCCCGGGAGGGGGAAGAAATGTTCCGCCAGTATGAACGCAAAGCCCTCCAAGAGGTAGCCAGGTTTGACAACGTGGTGGTATCGACCGGTGGCGGAGCCCCTTGTTTCTTCGACAACATGGATCTGATGAACCAATCGGGGATCACCCTGTTCATGGATATTCACCCTGATATTCTGGTTCACCGCTTAATCCGCTCCAAAACCGAACGGCCGCTGATCAAAGGCAAATCACCGGAAGAACTCAGGATGTTCATCTCGGAAAGCCTGGCCAAGCGTCGTCCTTTCTATGAAAGGGCCCAACTGACCATCACCTGCCCTGAAACTTCTGCGGAAGAGATCGTCAATCTGATCACTCCATCCTGTTAAATCTTTGGCACAGTTACCTTGGGTGGAACAACCGTTCCCCTGATCATATCTCAGGTGCGTGGGCCAGGAGATAGGCTTCGGCCTCGACCGACCACAACCCTTTCGATTTTTCGATGATGCAGGCGAGTTCCCTGAAAAGGGGATCACTCTTCCCTTTTTCGGCAAAATCGCTCAATGGGGTGAGAGGCAGATTTTTGTGGGTATAGATCAGCTTCTTTCCTCCCGGAATATTGGGCAGGTTAAGCGTGGTGTCGACAACCGCATTCAAACCCCCGATGTGGGTAATCAGCCCGGCTGGATCAAGTCCCTTCGACATACAGGCCAGCGCCTCTACCATGTCGTCGTTGTTTCCTCCCGAGGTTCCAACAATATGGGTATAAGCATAGTGGACATTGTAGAAGTTTAACCGCGCAGTGAGGTTGGGGTCTGACGGACCTGCAAAGAAATTGAGGCAGCCGTCGAAGGCCAGAATGGCGTCGGCCTGTTCAATGACCGATGACACCGGTGCAAATACAAATACATCGTCATATCCACTTCCTCCGGAGATGTCGCGGAGCGCCTTCACCGGATTCTCTTCCTTGCCGGTGTTGAGGTAAACCAGTTCAATTCCTTTTTCTGCGGCCCAGCTTTCCGGGAAGATCATTGCGGCACGGTCAAGCCTGGTCTGGTCGATATCGGTGACCACCAGCAGAGAGGGTTTCAGGTTCTTCCGGTTGACCACATAGTTGATGGCTGCTAACCCCATCGGGCCCACCCCTGCCAGGATGGCCATCTTTCCGCCATTGACGATCTCCATCTGGTGGACATAGCTGCCCGGACGGGTGTGGTAGTTGGCATGCATGGCTCCGATCACACAGGAGAGAGGCTCAGCTAAGGAGGCCGGGTAAAAGCCTGGCCCGTCGTACACCAGCAGACACTCCTGTACCAGCACATCCTTCGGAATAATCACAAAAGTGGCGTCGCCCCCGATGTAGGGATAACTGTACCCGGGCGAACTCATTATACCCACTGGTCCGTCGGGATAGTAAATGGCAGGCTGTATGGAGTACTTCTGTCCGGAACTGAACTTATGCTTCCAGTTTTCACCCACCTTTAAAATTTCCCCTGCAAATTCATGTCCTATTATCACCGGGTTTTCAGCTACATTGTCGGGTACCCGCTTGTGATCGGCACCCTGATGGGCCGCTTTGTACGACGACATGCAGATGCTGTCGGAGACAACTTTGGCAAGTATCTCATCGTCACTGATTTCTGGAAGCTCAAATTCTTCAAGGCGGAGATCTTTCTTGCCGTATAATCGGATTGCTTTGGTGTACATGGTATTTTTGGTTATTTAATTTATAATTCCTTGCTTACTGTACCGAAATTAGCGCCCATTTCATAAAGGGTCAGTTCAGCATCTCCTGCCCGCCGGTGACCGGAACAGCCTGGCCGGTTTCATACTCCTGCTCAATTACATAGTAAATCGCTTTCACCACATCGGAGGGAAAACATCCCCGTCCGGCCGGAACCTGCGATTCATAATGCCGTTTCACATCGGCGACTGTCTGGGCTCCCCTGATCTTACCCGCCCTCAGATACTGGATGAAAAGCCCGTTTTCCGGATCGGACCAGAGTGGGCCGTCAAAGAAATTCCCCGGACAGATGGAATTGACCTTGATGTGGAAAGGCATCAGTTCCAGTGCAAATGACTGAGTCAGTCCGATACCTCCGAATTTCCCGCCGGCATAGGCAAAATTCTTGTTGCTCCCCTTTAGTCCCGATTTGGAGTTGATTTGAATGATGTCCATAAACAGGTCAGAATTGTGCCTGTTCTGGATTTTCATCACGGCGGAGGCATATTTGGCACAATGAAAATAGGCATTGTAATTCACCCGGGTCATCAGGTCAAAGGTTTCAGGTGTCATCTCCTCCAACCCTCCCGCCCTGAGGATCCCTGCATTGGAGAGTAGTACGTCGATTCCTCCGAAACAGAGAACGGTTTTTCTGATCATCTCCTTCACAGAGCCGGCATCGGCCACATTGACCTTCAC
>CAZLDP010000082.1:0-8791 GCA_964558145.1 uncultured Prolixibacteraceae bacterium
AAGTAGCACCAGCAAAAGGTTGAACAGGACTAGTTGAACCAGAAGGCATAAAGCAGGTAGTAAATCCTTGACCTTCACCAAGTTGTCCTCCCATAAACTGCACTTCCCATAAACGTTCAGCTCCATTTTCTTTGCTTTCAGAAAAACAATTCTTATAATTTGCTTCCATACTAAACAAACCAGAGTTGATAATTCCTTCGAGCAAGGGTTTGGCCTTTGCATACTCTTTCGTGAACATATACATACGGGCCTGCATACCCATTGCAGAAAACTTAGTAATCCTGCCAATGTTATTACCAGTCCATTTTGATGGTAAAAGAGCAATCGCAGCAGTAAAATCTTCAGCTGCAGAACTAAAAGTTTCCAATTGCGTTGAGCGGGGAATAGTTTGAATTTCTGCAACTGTTGTTACTTTTTTGATCAACGGAACACCGCCATACTGCCATCCAAGCATCCAGTAGGCGTAAGCCCTGAAAGCTAAGGCCTCACCTTTAATGTACTTTTTCGTCGCTTCATCGGTAAAAGGGACTGCATCGATCTTATCCAGAATATAATTACAACGGTTTATAATCATGTAATAAGTAGAGTAGTTCATGGCATGTGTGCTGTTATTGGCGTCATCAATAAACCTTTCTATACCTCCAAGGTAACCAGGTTCACTTCCGGGAGTTCTTACATTGGTTTCATCCGATCGCATCATTAAAATATACAATGGATTCTGTGAAGTTGTTTTATAAAAGGATTGATGCGCTGCATATACACCCGCGATAGCCTGCACAAAATCAGTTTGCGACTGATAACTGCCTGCCTCACTGTAAGATGAGTCGGGCAGAACTGTTAAGAAATCATCACAACTTACAAATGTAATCACTGATAGAAGCAAGAGGAACTTATATAATAGTTTCATAATAATTCAATTTTAAAAGGTTAAATTTACTCCAACAGTATAACGCTTTGAATGGGGATAAGTGACATAATCCACCCCCAATTGTGTCGCATCATTACCAAAAGTATTCGTCTCAGTGGTAACACCCGGGTAATTATTATCAAAGGTCGCCAGATTATCAATAGATATGTATGCTTTAGCAGCTTTCAGAGGAGATTTACCGAAAATACTTTTGGGAAAATTATAAGTTAAAGAAATATTCTTGATTTTGAAAAATGTGGCATCATAAATTCGCAAATCACTGTTGTTTTCATTTTTTCCAGCCAGGCTGAAGGGTGTATATCCATCCCAAGACATATCAACTCCCGGAATTGAGGGAATTGGATTTTCTCCTTCACCATAAATAGCTTCATAATCTGGTTTCCAACAGCGCACCCACCTTTTTAGCTGATTAGCCTCAAATAAGCCAATATCCATTTGTCGTGACCCTAAAAATAGGACTTCACCACCAAACTGTCCCTGCAGTAGTGTACTAAGCTCAAAGCCTTTGTATTCGAACCTGTTAGAAAAACCATACATCAGATCAGGTAAGTTACTGCCATAAGGAGCCAAATCGGAGGAATTGATTATCCCATCGGCTTTATCCATTATCCCGTCACCATCGGAGTCGATGGTCAATTGGTCGACATACTTAGTGTTCCCGGCTATTTGACCTGGCATGATAGGTACGATTGCCTTACCGTTGTCGTCGAAATCTGTAGGTAGAAGTATCCCATTAGTGCGGTAAACAAAGAATTGGCTTACAGGTCCTCCAACCCTAGTAAGGAACTGTCCATCCCAGTTTGTCTCAACAAACTGCTTAATTTCTCCCATATCGATAACCTCGTTTTGGTTATGTGAGAGATTTAAAGTGGACGTCCATCTGAACTTGCCGGAAATGTTGACAGTATTAAGGTCAATCTCCCAACCTTTATTTTCGACCTCGCCCAAGTTTGTACGGATACTGCTAAAACCGGAAGCATAAGGAACAGGTGTATTAAAAAGCAGATCTTTTGTTTTATTGATATAATAATCCAGATTTAACTGAATGCGGTTCTGAAAAACTGATAGATCCAATCCAAAGTTGGTTGTTTCGGTAGTTTCCCATTTCAAGTCTTCGTTCCCAATATTGTTCGGAGCTAAACCAACTTGAATGGTATTGTTCCAGACAGTATTGTCAACCCTCAGCAAGGACATATAATCATAATTTCCTATTCGGTCATTACCTGCCATACCCCATGATACTCTTAATTTTAGTAATGACAACCAATCGATATCGCTCATCAAGGATTCTTCATTCAATTTCCACCCGGCTGAGACTGATGGGAAAGTTCCCCATTTATTGTTTCCTCCAAAACGGGATGACCCGTCACGGCGAACAGTGGCGTTAAGCAAATACCTGTCTTTATAATTGTAACTCACTCGACCAAAATAGGAAGCAGTAGTACTTCGGTCTTTAAAAGTACTTGCTTCTGTTGGTGTTGCGGCAACGTTTAATGTGCGAACCAGATTGTTTGGGAAACCGGTTGCAGAGGCTGAAATGTTATAGTAGGAATGCTCATCGGCACTCTGTCCTAACAAAAAATTGATTGCATGATCTTTTGCAACTGCAAAGTCGTAAGTCAAAGTATTCTGGAAAGTCCAATCGATCCAGCGTGATGTATTACTATTCCCTATTGGAATTGAATTCAATTTTATATGATCCGGCATAAAGTATTCATAAATATTAACCCGAAAATCGTTGCTGTATATCGATTTGAATGTCAGCCCTTTGATGATTTGATATTCACCCCATATTGATGACAACAATTTAGCTTTCTCTGTGATGTCAGTCATCGTTTTAATTTTCTCGTACGGGCTGACATATGCAACTCTAAATTCAGATTTTGGATAACCCGTTGCAACCGTATTCTCGTATAATTGAATCAGCGGAGGCATCATAAGTGCTGTATGAAGATTCGTGTCTTTTCCTTGCGTATCTTGATCAGCCTGTTTAGAATAGGAGGGGGTAATATTAACACCTACTTTTATTTTTTTTCCAACATTCAAAGTAGAATTCACCCTTAAATCCGCACGATTGTAATAGGTTTTCATGATGACCCCTTTCTGATCCAAAAATCCACCTGATATATAAATGCTTCCTTTATCACTACCCCATGAAGAAGATACTTGATAATTTTGAATCGGAGCTGTTTGCATTATTGCTTTTTGCCAATCTACATAGGGACGGGAGCCATCAGTCCAGCTTGTTGGAATCCGAAGGTTTGCCGGCCTCTTTGACATGGGATCTTTCATTGAACCTCCTGATCGAATATATCCATCGTTACGTAAAAAAGTTGTGTAAGCCACATATTCAGCATCGTTCATAAAATCCATCATTTTAATAGGTTCCTGCAAGCCATAATAGGCATCAATAGTTAAAATTGCATTTCCAGCACCCTGCTTTGTCTCGATCAGGATTACCCCACTACCACCCCTCGATCCATAAATAGATGTCGCTGATGCATCTTTCAACACTTGAATCGAGGCCACGTCGCTTGGATTAATGTCTGTCATATTGTCGCGCGGTACGCCATCGATTACGTAAAGCGGATTGCTGTTACCATTAATGGTATTGATGCCACGTATTCTGATAATAGGTTCAGCACCAGGAATACCAGTAGCATCTTGCGCCCTAACCCCGGCAAGTTGACCAGCAAAAGCTTCACCCATTGTGGTTATCGGACGATTCTTTATAACATTATCATCAATTTTTGAAACAGAAGTAGTTAAATTCGATTTTTTTACCGATCCATATCCAATCGCCACAACTTCCTCAATATCCACTGTTTCTTCTTCCATCTCAATACTAAGAGTAGTTTTATTGCCAACAATAACTTCTTGCATTTTCATACCCACGAATGAGAACAGTAACACCGAATTTTCAGAAACATTGGTTAACGAAAAATTTCCGTTGGCATCGGAAATTGTACCAATGATTGTTCCTTTAACAATTACAGAAACTCCGGGAAGTGGATTCCCCTTGGCATCAGTAACATTCCCCCTGATTGAATTTTCTGGTTGCTGAATGTCATCTTTAGTTTCTTCTAAGGATGTTATAGCAATGTATTTATCTATAACCTTATAGGTAAATCCACTTCCTTTGAGTAAATCTGTCAATATTTCCTGGAGGCTTGCATCTGAGTAATTTATGGTTACCTTTTTGCTAATGATTTCTTGGTCATACTTAAGTACAAAATGGTAGCCAGACATTTTTTCCAATTGCTCAATCACTTCCACAAAGGTGGCGTTTTCCATTGAAATTGAGCACTTAGCACTTTGCCCTTTAATGGCAAAAGCTTGCATACTAAAGATTACAATTAAAATTACCGTCAATCTCATTATTCGCAATATTTTTAATGTCAAATCCCAAGATGGGATATTTCCCTCTCTTTTTTTCATATTTTTGATTTGTGAAGATTAGTAAAATGCCTTGGATAAGGCGTTTATTGATTGATTCGCTTAAGAATGTTGGTAGCATTCTATCGCGTTCGACTGGCCGGCCATCCGTTTTGGAGTCGGCCAGTTTTTTAAGATGAATCGATTTCTTTCATAGAGTTTAAGTATTAGTTCTAAAGTTTGTTCTTTATAAGAATAATTTCACATAATATTTATGATCATTTCTTTAATCAATAATATCTTTTGTAATAAGTTTCCCCAAATTTTCATTTATGTTATTTCATTATTTCCAGTAGATAAGAGTTGGTTTGTCTGGTCGTTGCACAATTGTATACTCAATAGATGATGTCAGCTTCAATACTTCCAAAATCTGGTCAACTGGCTTGTTTCTCAATATCGACCCGTAATAGGGTTCTTCGGCAAGCGCTTCTCGCTGTATTACTATTTCAAGGTTATACCATCGTTCCATTTTTTTTGCAATCTCTTTCAGTTTTTCATTGCGAAAGATTATGATACCGTCGCGCCATGAAGTGTAAATCCCGGTGTTGACTCTACTTATAACCATCTTCGAGTTTTTTCTGTCAAAAAGTAGATTTTCTCCAGGATCTAAACGTGAAATTTCATCACCATTCTTTCCAATAATTCCCAGGCTCCCCTCCACTAATGTAGCAGTTGTTTTTATCTCTTCAGGATATGCCTCAATATTAAAGGAGGTTCCGAATACTTTAAAATCCAATGATGTCGTATTTACAATAAACGGATGGTCTTGATCACCAAATACTTCAAAAAATGCCTCCCCTTCAAGAAATACTTCCCGCTGTCCTAATCCAAAGCGATGACCATATTCAAGCGTGGTTCCTGAATTCAACATCACTTTCGTTCCGTCAGGCAGCGTGAGGTTAGCCATCTGTCCTAATGGAACATCCACTTTTAAACCGGAAGTATATTCCAGGCTTTCGCGACTCGGAACAAGAAACATATGGTAAACCAACATTCCCAATCCAAAAACAAAAACGAAAAGGGCTGCAATTTGAACCATACGATAAATAAGCTGTCGTATATTCCTCCCCTTTAACCGTGGAAGTATGAATTGGGTCCAAGCCTCATTGGTGTCTTCATCCCCTGATGCTAATAAAGCCAATGCTTTTTTATACTGAATAAGGATGTTCCGATTTCCAGCATCCGCCTCGACCCATTCAAAAAGCTGCTTGATTTCATCCTCTGTGGCTTCGCCCGCTAAATATTTTTCGATGATTTTCTCTTCCATATGCCTTTTTCTACCTATATGTAAACTTAACCCTGTGACAACCCTATGTCATGAAATGCTTTTTTCGTCAGGTTGTAAACACCTTAGGCAAAACATCCAGTATCAATTATCATTTTCTGGTCAAATTCCGACAAATCCATCAACCTCTAATGACCTTCATTAATTGCCTGATTTTTAATAAAGTGACTGGAAGATCATTTTAACAAGAATAAGGGGAAAATAATCTGACAATTTAGGCCGAAGGAATTTAAGAGCCCTCGTGATATGGGCTTCCACTGATTTCTCAGAGATTACCATTTCATTTGCGATTTCCCTATTTGATTTCCCTTCGTAACGGCTTTTTATAAAAACCTGGCGGCATTTTTCCGGTAATTCATTTACAGAATCAAGAATCAGTTTTTCGAGTTCAGTGAATTCCAGCAAGCTAAAATCATACGATGTAAGCGCTGCTATATTCAACTGGGATTCCAATTCATGAATTCTTCGATCAAAGAATTTCTTTTCATTTCTTTTGTCCCGCAAATAGTTCAGGCATCCAGACCGGGCAAAAGTGTAAAGGAATGCGTAAATGCCTCCTGGCTTCTCTATTTTCTCCCGATTGAACCAAAGATTGACAAAGGCTTCAAGTGAAACATTTCGAATGACTTCACTGTCGTCAATGAACCTTTTACAAAAACCAAATATGCGGTTGTAATTTGCTTTGAATAGTTGTTCAAAGGCAAACTGGTCTCCGGTCTTGAGTAATTTTAAAAGCAGTTCATCTTGGTTAATTAGCCCGGTTGTCATTCCTGATCCTTTTCGCTTTTTCAAATATGCACATTTTCAAGGCAATCTGCAATGTGGGTTAAGGTAAAAATATTTTTACTTTTATTGGCTTTTAGTAAAATTAAATTTACTTTGAATGAATAGAAAGGAGTCATTTTATACTGAAAATGTAAAAAATAATAAAGGGTTCCATCTCTGAAACCCTTATAAACAATCTGTTTTATCTGTCTCCTCGGTGAGACTCGAACTCACGACCCGCTGATTAAGAGTCAGCTGCTCTACCGACTGAGCTACGAAGAGAAAGCGGCGCAAAAGTAAAGAAAAAATCATTTCATCCAACCATTTTTTCCACTTTTCAGCGATCACTTCCTGAATAACCGGCACCCTGCTAATCCAGATTTCATCTCCGCCGCTCCTTAGGGTATACCCCACCTTTTCCGGAGCGGAGGGTACCGTTAAATAAGATCAATATGAGGCAAAAATTCCTTCGCCCCATGAACATGTCGGGGGATTTTTTACCTTTATCGAAAAACGCAAATCATGAAATATCCGCTACTGATAGAAAATGATCCTTCGCTGGAGCCTTTTACAGGACCGATCCTTCGCAGGCAGGCTTTCGCTGCCCGGAAAAAGGAAATGCTCATCCGGAAAGGAACGCTCTCCGACTTTGCCACGGGATACCTTTACTTCGGGCTGCACCATACTGACGACGGATGGATTATCAGAGAATGGGCGCCTCATGCCACCATGATTTATCTTATCGGGACCTTCAACAACTGGCAAACCGACGAACGGTATGCATTCACCCCTGGCGCTCTCGGAATCTGGGAATTGCATCTCCCTCCGGAAGTACTGCGCCATGGCGACCTCTATGCCTTGATGATGCACTGGCCTGGGGGCTCAGGCAAGCGGATTCCCGCCTGGGCTGGACGTACCGTTCAGGATGAAAAAACCTTTATCTTCAATGCACAGGTTTGGAACCCTGAAAAACCCTATCAATGGAAGCACCCTCTGTTTCGCAGGAAAGAGGAGCCCCCCCTGATTTATGAGGCCCATGTGGGGATGGCTGGCGAAGAAGAGCGGGTTCACACTTACGCCGGATTCAGGGAGAGGATGCTCCCCCGCATCAAGGCCAACGGATACAACACCATCCAGTTGATGGCCATACCCGAACACCCCTATTACGGAAGTTTCGGATACCATGTCTCCAGTTTCTTTGCTCCCTCTTCGCGGTTCGGCACTCCCGACGAGCTGAAACAACTGATCGACGAGGCCCACGGCATGGGCATCGCTGTAATCATGGATTTGGTACATTCCCATGCCGTGCGGAATGAAGTAGAGGGGCTGGGTAAATACGACGGCACCCGATTCCAGTTCTTCCACGAAGGAGGACGCGGGGAACATCCCGCATGGGACAGTTACTGCTTCAATTACAACAAGAATGAAGTATTGCACTTCCTTCTCTCCAATATCAAGTACTGGCTCGACGTTTTCAGGTTCGACGGGTTCCGTTTCGACGGAGTCACCAGCATGCTCTACTTTGACCATGGGCTTGGAAAAGCTTTTACCCATTACGACGACTACTTCGATGCCAACTGTGACGAAGAGGCAGTCACCTACTTTATCCTTGCCAATCAGCTCATTAAGGAGGTGAATCCCTACTCCATCTCCATTGCCGAGGATATGAGCGGTATGCCCGGTTTGGCCGTCCCGGTGGCCGACGGCGGACTGGGCTTCGACTACCGGCTTGCCATGGGTGTCCCCGACTACTGGATAAAGATCATCAAGGAAAAGAAAGACGATGAGTGGCATATGGGCGATATTTTTTACCAGCTCACCTCCAAAAGAATGGATGAGAAAGTGGTCAGCTATGCCGAATCGCACGATCAGGCCCTGGTGGGCGACAAGACCATCCTATTCAGGCTGATCGACAAGGAGATGTACTTCAGCATGCGGAAAGACCAGCCCAACCTGATCGTAGACCGGGGCATTGCCCTGCACAAGATGATCAGGTTGGCCACCCTCTCCTGTGCCGGGGGAGCATACCTGAACTTCATGGGCAATGAATTCGGCCATCCCGAATGGATCGATTTTCCCAGAGAAGGAAACAACTGGTCTTATCGTCATGCCCGCCGTATCTGGAGCATCGCCTCCGATCCCGAACTCAAATTCCACTGGCTCCTCGACTTCGATTATGACATGATCGGACTCTTCCGGAAACATGCTATTCTCGGAATTCCTCCGGTTGACCTGGTTTGGGAAAAGAACGACGACCAGGTGCTGGCTTATCACCGAGGACCCTGGCTTTTCGTCTTCAACTTCAATCCGGTGAAATCCTTTACCGACTATGGCATCCCACTGGGAGCCGGTAAATACCACCTGACGCTGAGTAGCGA
>CAZLDP010000083.1:0-8649 GCA_964558145.1 uncultured Prolixibacteraceae bacterium
AGGTAATTCTTTTCATTTTTACTTGCAAAATCGATACATGGGATATTTTTTATTGCGTCGTTAATACGATGCAGATCGGAATAGAAAGAGGCCCAATTCTCATAAGGGGCATTATCTGTGCGAATATCATTATAGATTAAAGGAATACTTTCATCGGGCTCCCGTTCAAGACCATTTGACCCGCCATACAAATCACTGCGTAGTTCGCCCATGTGATGAAATTCCATATGACGCTCTCTCATTGTCGCATGCAACCCTACCATGGCAACCCTCGCAGATTCCTCGGATGTCCAGAAACTACCGTACACCAATGAACTGACAGGATCCAGGGTAAGTAAATCCTTGCACGATTGGAATGCGAATGCAAATGCGATGATGCTGAATATGACTATTGATTTTTTCATTGCTGTAGATTTTTCTTAGAAATTAACGTTGACACCAAAAGTAAAGTTCCGTGGAAGCGGGTATCTTCCATTGTCTGTACCACCCTCCTCGGGAGAATCCCCGGAATACTTAGTGAAATAAATCAGGTTCGAACCTGTAAAATGGAGTCTTGCTGCTTTGATAAAAGCGGGCAGAACAGATTTATTAACATCGTAGCTGAGCGTGGCTTCACGTATACAGAGATAGTCCGCTTTCTCCTGGTATCTTGAATTGACACGGTCATCCTGCCCCCTTGCCCCATGATCTTTAAAGGCATCAGTATAAATAATTCGCGGAACATCCGTATCCGTGTGTTCCGGGGTCCAGGCATCGAGCGCTTCAACTGGGAAGTTTTCATTACCCTGGTAAATGCCCATGTACCTTACCCTGTTCAAATTATAGATCATGTGCCCGGTAGCATAGTCTGTTCTTACATACAGCCCGATACCTTTATAAGTGACATTGGTAGTAATACCGCCAATCCACTTGGGAGTAGTGCGACCAAGTATAACCCTGTCACGATAATCAATCGTATCGTTGTTATCCACATCACGCCATTTTACAGTTCCTTTAAATCGCTGATAGGCATTTTCGGCGTAATGATAAACATCGTACACCTTTGCATCTTTCGCTAACTGCTCATCGGTTTGGTAGAGACTTTCCTGGACATGTCCAAGGACAATGTCATTGCCGACCCGTTCTCCTTCCTGGAGACCGCCAACCCAGATTACTTGGCCGGAAACAGGATCATATATCTGCGTACCTCCCTGCCTGTTATTGGGCAAACCATTGTATGGGAGCTTCCGTACATAGCTTACATTCGTAGACGCAGTTACTCCAACATTCCACTTTAGGCCCTGCGGTTGGTCCAGGATATCAGCATTAACGGCAATTTCAAAGCCCTTGTTCCGAAGTGTCCCGATATTGGTATTTATAGACGTGAATCCCGTATAATAAGGCAGCGGATAACCAGAAATTTTATCTTTTACATCTCTTATATAAAAGTCTGTTTCTATCAATATTTTATCTTTAAATAAACCGGCATCCAACCCTGCATCAAATGTAGTCATGCTCTCCCATCTCAGATCTAACAAAGGAAGAGAGTTATTGAAATATCCTTTGGATCCTTCGTACAAAGAGGAAAGGCCGTATCCGCCAAATACGTCAAAATTCCCGAGATTATCCACATTCCCGTTAACGCCATAACTAATTCTTGGCTTCACGGAGCTTATATAATTGGAAATTAAGGCATTCTTAAAAAAGTCCTCATGATGAATGTTCCATCCTGCTGAAACCCCCGGGAAAAAGCCCCATTTATTATTCGCCAGTTTAGATGAACCATCATATCTGTAGTTAAACTGAGCTAAATACTTCATTTTATAATCATAGTTGATACGTCCGAACACGGAGACCAAACGGTTTGCCGTCTTGGTTGTGGAGGTACTGGTACGTTCAGCTCCTGCATTCAGCGTAGGGATCAGATCCGTTGGGGAAAACTTTGTAGCTGCGTTAAAGTTAAAATAGGCATAATCATAATATTCAGTGCCCAGCATGGCGCTTAAACCATGATTAGCAAATGTCTTTGTGTACCTTAAAATGGCATTACCCTGTACCGTTTGCCCCTTTCGATATTCTGCTTCAGCTACACGGTTGACATTCAAATTTCCACTGGTTATATACGCTTTATTAAAAGTTTCATCCACGATGTGCGTACTTGAATAACTGCCCCCTGCTGTAAAACTTAATTCTGGAAGGATAAACCAGTCCATAGCCACATTTGTCCTTAATCTTTGTTCTTCATTTTGCCCAGTAAACTTATCAGCCCAATAAAGCGGATTGCCAAAGCTTGTACTCAATCCGGGATTCAAACTCCCATCCAAATTGTAAAGGCGTGAGGTAGGAGGCTGTGCCGCAAGTCGTTGAAAAATAGTGCCACTTGACCTGACAAATGTATCATCCCGATTTGTATTGGAATATGACACTGTAGAACTCAGTTTTACATTCTCCGTTAATTTAAAGTCGGAATTAAGATTGGCCGAAATTCTCTTATAACCAGCTTTCAATACGATGCCTTTATTGTCTAAATAACCCAGACCTAAGGCGTAAGTGGCTCTATCATTGCCTCCTTTGAACGATAAATGATGGTCATTTACACTGCCGTTCTTTAAGAAAAGGCGTGTCATATCATTATCCTGGAAGATGATGTATTCTTTATCAAAAACGTAGTTGCCGATCTTTTGTCCAAATAACGGATCTTTCATTTTTTTATAACCTTTGTTCAAAAGGTATTCATTTTCCGGAGTCAGATACATAGGAGTATAGATTGATAGATCTTCGGTATACACCGCCGCATAAGCGGAGGTATTTTTGACGATGGTACTTAAATTATTGGTTCGTCCTGTTAATTGATTATAATCCTTCCATGCATTCCGGTATATTCTTATGTAATCTTCAGCGCCTACGAAATCATACCCATAGCGTGGAATATCCACACCATGTCTGTATTGATAACTGATTTCCATATCGCCCGGTTTCCCTTTTTTGGTAGTAATCAATACAACACCGTTTGCAGCTCTGGCGCCATAAATGGAAGTTGACGCCGCATCTTTGAGTACATCAAGCGATTCAATATCATCAGGATTTAATCCTACCAGGGTGCCGACTGCCCCGTCTATAATAAACATCGGGGCACCCGTACCCTCCCAGGATGTACCGCCCCTTAAAACAAAAGTGGGTTCACTTCCAGGCTTACCACTGGTATTTGTAACCCTTAGTCCGGGAATAGCTCCGCTTAGCGCAGTTCCCACATTGGCCATTGCGGGATTTCTTAATGCCATTTTGTCAATATTGGAAACACTTGTTGTCATCCGGTTTTTTTCAAGAGTCCCATACCCAATCACAACGACTTCATCCAATTGTTTCAGATCTTCCTCAAGAGTTACATTTATGACATTTTTATCTCCAATCGCAATTTCCAGGGATTTCATCCCTATAAAGGAGAATAATAAAGTTTTTCCGTCGGGAAGAAGGTTTAACGAATAATTACCATTAATATCCGTTAATGTACCTACGGTTGTTCCTTTTACTAAAACAGATACACCGGGAATCGGAGATCCGGCTTTATCTGTTACCTTACCTGTAATAAGTTGCTGCTGATTATTTGCTTTAAGTACAGATGATTCTTTATCTGGCGCAGCCCAAAGCTGTGAAACAGAAAACGCAAATATAAAAAGAGTAATTTTAGAGACTCTGGTTATTATTGAAAAGAACTCATATTTGTTCCTCTCATAACGATTTTGGAGTTTTTTCATAATTTCATAATTTAATTAAGTTTTTTCAAAAAGAATAGTCTGGCGAGATGGTATCTGAACCTTTCCTTACCCCCATTTTTTGTGATTGTTTTATTCATAGGCAATTATTTTATTCATTTTTTTGTCGCGTGATATAGTCTCTTAATTGTTTTTTGGGGTATCATAGTATAAAAAATCTTTTCGCGATAATCCTTTTCTCCACCTTCCCAGATTATCCCCATTTTTTTCTTCCCAAAAGGAGAGAGAACAGAATAACCGGCAGGGCCTTCTGCAACAATAAGCTGTACCGGGAAAGTCAGACCATTGTCGCTGCTCAGTTGAAGCACCAGATTCGTCCTCCCGGGACCTTTAATGCCGGTCCATAACAACAGACTTTTCCCGTTGAGAGAATAATTATTAAATCCGGCACAAATTTGGGCACATACTTGTCCGGGGCGCGGCTTACTCCAGGTCAAACCCTGATCTGTGCTGGTCGCAACCCATCTTGAACCTATTTCCTCTTTTTGCCTGGCATTTATCATCAGATTGCCATTTTCGAGCTCAACTATCTGGTTCTCTGTAGTAAATGCCTCTATTTGGTTTCCTCTTTCCCAGCTTTGGCCCCCGTCATCACTGTAGAGAGCAAAAGATGCTTTTTTCGTTGGATCATCCAAAAAACCAGCCCCTATTGCCGGCATTATTATTCTCCCAGTCCTGGTCTCAATACCATGACCAATGCCAACGCTTACGTATCCCCATTTATCTATATCCCTGGCCTGGCTGGTGATATCATGCGGTTCGGACCAGGTATGGCCATTATCTTCACTGTACTTACACCAAAGTTGGTTGTCAAGTGTACCTGGCCGGCTGAATCGCTCACCTTTATTTCCGCCCCTTCCCGGTTTAAAGCGACCATGAAATAACACTATCCTGCCATTTTTCAAGACTAAAGCTGTAGGATTTGAAGATGCACCCCCTTCTTCGGATTTGGAGAGGACCTTTACGGGTGACCAGTTACGACCTCCATCTTTACTTAGTTTGTACACTAAATCAATATGTCCCCAACCCGGATCACCCCTGTTGTCACGCCGACCTTCAGCAATGGCAATTAAGGTACCGTTCTTGGCCTGTATAACTGTCGGAATCCTGTAAGTGTGGTACCCTTCCGATCCGCTGGTGAATACAGTATAATGTTCCAGATTTTCAAGAGGTAACTCTAACTTTAGTCCCTGTGCTTTAAGCCCGAAGCATAAAGCACAAGAAAAGATAACAAAAATAAATTTACTCCCTCTCATACAAAATCAAAGAGATTATCTCACAGAATTAATGGTAAATATAGAAAAAATTTAAATATTGTATACGTATCGACGGAAAATAATAATATTAACAGTAAAATATAATAAATATGTATACAATAAACAAAAATATCAAGGAAAATATTTGACAGCTACTTTTTCAAACCAGCTAAACCCACAGGCAATTCTGTCTGAACTGAGTCGGATTTTTAAGCGGATCATGCAAATCGGGAAGAGTTCAAGTAATCAACTGAGAATTCAAAAATCGGGTGAGTTCGGTTCTTGTGCAAAGAGAGGTTTGTGCTCCAAACCTGGAAGCTGCAAGTGCTCCTGCCCCATTTGCAAAAACAATAGCCTCCCCGAAGGATTTTCCTTCAGCCAATGCCACTGCCAGAGCGCCATTGAATGCATCACCTGCAGCAGTTGCATCAACAGCATTTATTTCAAATCCCTTAATATGCCTTTTATTTCCTCCGTTGGCAAAAAATGCTCCTCTCTTTCCCAAGGTAATAATTACATTTTGGGGGCCTAATCCCAGAATTTTATCCGATGCCGCCTTTTCCCATTCATATGACCTATCCTCCTCCTGTATTATGCCCGAATAAAATTCAGCTTCAGTTTCATTCGGAGTCAGTACATCTATTTCTGAAAACAATCCTTCAGGTATTTTTACGGCAGGGGCAGGGTTAAGAATGACGGGTATATGCTTTGCTCTGATTAACTGAATTGCATACTCTATTGCCGGCATTGAAATCTCGAGCTGACATAATACCATATCTGCTGTCAGAATAACATCTTTAGCATTATCAATCTCATCATTCGTGCAAGTCATGTTGGCGCCCTGCGAAATGATAATTGCATTATCGCCATTTTTATCAACGTGGATACAACAGGCAGCCGTTGACGATTCTTTGTCTTTTCTGACAAACTCGGTAGATACTCCATCCCTTTGCAGGTTATACAAAATCTTATCGCCCATAAAGTCGTTTCCAATCCTGCCAATCATATATACTTCAGCGCCTAATCTGGAAGCCTGCACTGCCTGGTTGGCGCCTTTACCTCCGGTAAACATACCGAAACCATTTCCCAATATGGTTTCTCCCTTTTTAGGAAGTCTCTCACCTGATGCAACAAAATCAAATATAAGACTCCCGATAACCACTATTCTTGGTTTAATCTTCATTTTTTCTGTGTCTCATTTCTTTCTAATGCTTCTTTCATTATTGCTACACTTGATCTGCATCCGATCCTGTTTGCACCGGCATTAATCATGGATAATGCCTTATTATAGTCCCTGATCATTCCGCTGGCTTTTATTCCAATGCCCGGGCCAACGGTTTTTCTCATCAAAACAATATCTTCTGCAGTCGCTCCGCCACCGAAAAAACCAGTACAACTCTTTACGAAATCAGCGCCTGCGTTTTTCGAGATTTCACAAGCCAATACTTTTTCTTCTTCAGTCAGTAAAAACGTTTCAATGATTACTTTTAAGATGGTATTTTTATTACAGACACTTTTTACTTTCCTGATGTCTTCTTCAGCCCATTTAAGTTCTTTTGATTTTAGTGCGCCAATATTAATTACCATGTCAAGCTCATCAGCACCTTCGCTAATGGCATACTCAGCTTCACAAGCTTTACTCCGGCTATCCATTGCTCCTATGGGAAACCCGATAACTGAACAAACTTTTACCCCTGATCCCTTAAGCTTTTTGGCCACATAAGGGATCCATCCGGAATTGACACAAACTGAATGAAACTTATATATCAGGGCTTCATGGCATATTTGTCCTATCTGCGATGAGGTTGAGTCGGGATTTAATAAAGTATGGTCAATATACTGCGCTAATTCTGCGGGAACTATTTTCATCTCTAGGAAGCCCTGAGGAAAAGATTCTTGTATCATCTTAGCTTAAATTATTTATGGAAATAGGTTTATTGTTTTTCATTAATTTTTTCAGCAACGAGTTTGCAGAAAGCAACATCCTCCGATTTAACATCCAAGACTTGTATTGTTTCACCAAATTGATCAACAATCTCAAATTCATCTACTAATTTTTCGGGTAGTTCACCGGTAATTGTGGAAACAAAGACATATGCAGTGAGACAGGCGCCAATCACTGAGGCATGATTCCCGTCAGGATTATGTAAATTAATTTCTGGTTTCAGTTGCTTTGCAAGTGCCCAGGCTTTTCCAACAGGGACTACTATTGCATCATTTTCTTTTGCTGCCTGTGAATAAACTCTATTAATAATTTCTTGATTTTGAGGTGCATTCGTTCTTGCCCAGGTGAGATAAAGATATGGCTTTCCACCATATTTTTTAATATAATCACAAAATAATTTAGTATATTTCAGGACAGTATCTGGTTCATTAACGGGTTCCATATTTCTTTCCTGGAGCACAACAATGTCGAAATTTCCCTCTTTTATTATTTCTTTGGTCCTTAATCCTCTTTCATTTCTCCAATGCTGGCTCAGGCTTGCAGCTCCAATAGCACTTTTCTTTGTCATAAGTTTGGTTTTTGTTCCTTCAGAAATGATTGAGATTACATGGGGCAAATTCCTGGTATACGTATGACTATTTCCAACAAACAAAACTGTGAGCGTGTCCTTTTTGTCTTGTCCAGCACAGGGTATCCAAAAAGAAATCCAGGAAAGAACAGTAATAATTATAAACAGTGTTTTTTTTGTTTTCATAATTTAGCGGAATAAGTTGTTTTTCGTAATCATTGTAATTTTCTAATGTTATTACGACCGATTATACTGACAATTGCATTTCCCCTCTGAAAATTAATTCAATTATCTGATAATTGAATATTTGATCAAAGCAGATCCCGGTTTGTGGGAAATATCAATCCTGAGGCCTTTTTCCATCAGTGTTTTTCCTGAATATTTTTCTTCGCGCTGCAAATCAATGCCAGCCACCCAATACTGTTTTGAAGGATTAAGGCCTTTTAATCGAAAGACCATGAAGGTTTCGTCGTTTTTCTCTCTCCTGAAGGCCTGAATTATGCCTTTACCTTCTTCAGGATTGTAAAACTGCCAGGCAAGCCAGGAATCGTCGTTTATATTATAGGGTAGGAGAGGGTAATAATCACCGAGCAGATAATGCGAGGTTTCTCTCCACTGCTTAACGAGATTCGCAATCAGGGCAAAATCTCCGTTTGATCCGGGTCGCACGTCATAACACAGGATGGGAGCCAGAGTAGCACAGCTTCTGAAATTGTAAACAGAAAAACAATCAGGCGCCACTCCTGTTCCAAAGAATGGGATCCACGAGGCCATACCATAAGTGTGACCTTGTTGTCCTACAGGTTCAAAAATATAATCACTTCGTAACAGGGGTACTGCTCTTCGCATCGTTTCCAGATCGTTTCGTCTTCCTCCACCGGCACAGGCATCAATAAGCATCCCTGGATGCCGTTTCAGAAGACCATCCCAATATGCAAGAAACCCCTGGACATATAGGTTTTCTGTAAACCCCTGGCGATCAATCGAATCGTTATTTCGCCAATATTCAAGTGGGTCAATATTAAAATCCTGACGATAAAGATCGACGCCTTGGTTAGTAATAAAATCGGAAAAGTGATCGACAGCCCACTTCACCACATTAGGATTGCCCAGGTTCAATATCTTCCC
>CAZLDP010000084.1:0-8622 GCA_964558145.1 uncultured Prolixibacteraceae bacterium
GTTTTGGTGATTGATGCTGATCCGCAGGCCAATTCCACTTCCGGGTTGGGTTACGATTTGAAAACCATCAAAACCAGTATATACGAAAGTATTGTGGATGAAGTAGATATTCGGAAAATTATCTTGAATACCGGAATCGACAACCTTGACCTGATCCCTTCGCATATTGACCTGGTGGGAGCCGAAATCGAAATGCTGAATCTTCCCAACCGGGAGAAAGTGCTGAAGCATACCATAGAAGGACTGAAACCGGAATACGATTTTATCCTGATTGACTGTTCTCCTTCGTTGGGATTAATTACCGTCAACGCCCTAACCGCCGCCGATTCGGTGATCATACCCGTTCAGTGTGAGTATTTTGCGCTTGAGGGTTTGGGTAAGCTTCTGAATACCATTAAAATTATTCAGAACCGGCTTAATCCGGAACTGGAGATTGAAGGGTTTCTTCTGACGATGTACGATAGCCGGCTGAATCTCTCGAACCAGGTCTATGAGGAGGTTAAGCGTCATTTTCAGGATATGGTGTTTGATACTGTAATCCAACGGAATGTCAAACTGAGCGAAGCGCCCAGTTACGGGAAACCCGTTGTGCTCTATGATGCCAGTTCAAAAGGGGCGATCAACCACATGAATCTTGCCCGGGAGATCCTGCAGCGCAACGACATGACCCGTTTGCGGCAGGGAGAAAAAATTGTTCAACAATAAAGCAGTTCACAACATGGTGAAAAGAGTATTGGGAAGAGGCCTGGGGGCGCTGATCGATGATGCAGACATCATCAAGGAACAAATTTCGGGGATCGCCGATGTGGAGATTAGCAAAATTGAAGCTAATCCCTATCAACCCAGAACTACTTTTGATCAGGAGAAGCTGGAAGAGTTGTCGGCCTCCATCAGGGAACTGGGGCTGATTCAGCCCATCACCCTTCGTAGGATCGATGGGGACAGGTTTCAGATCATCACGGGTGAACGCAGGCTCAGGGCTGCCCAAATGGCCGGTTTGTTCAAAATTCCTGCCTTCATCCGTGAAGCAGACAACGACTCCATGCTGGAGATGGCCCTTGTGGAGAACATTCAGCGTGAGGACCTGGATCCGATCGAAATATCGCTTAGTTATCAGCGGCTGATCGAAGAGTGTAACCTTACCCAAGAGACACTTAGCGCCCGGATGGGCAAAAAACGGTCGACCGTCACCAACTACCTCCGCCTGCTCAAACTGCCTGCAGTGGTACAGAAGGGACTCAAAGAGAGAGTTATATCAGTTGGCCATGCCAAAGCCCTGATCAACATTGTTGACCCCGACACCCAGTTGATGCTCTATAACCAGATCCTCAAATACGACTTCTCGGTCCGTAAAGTGGAGGAGATCGTCCGTAAGTTAAGTGAGCAAAACCAGGAAAAGCAGCCCGTTGCTTCCAAAGCTGGGAAACTCCCCGAAAAGTATCTTCCTGTAAAACAGCTTATTGAGGAGGTCATTCCCCTTCCGGTGAAATTCAGCGCCGATAGCAAGGGCAGGGGTAAAATTGTGATCGCCTTCAAATCGGAAGAAGATCTCCGGAAAATTGTTAAAATTCTTGAAAAAAGGGATGACCTTTCCTGAAAACCCTTTTTGTACAACTTATTCCGGTAATTTTGACCCAAAACAGGCAAGAGTGACGAAAGAACGAAAGGAAAGGTATTGGGGATGGGTGTTTAGCTTCATTATTTTAGGGCTGGCGGGTTCTTTACAAGCCCAGACTCAGGATACCCTTATGCTTGACTCCACAGCAGTGAGAGTTGAAAAGGTAAACGCAGGTGATTCCATCGCCGGGGAGATCCATTCCCCTCGGAAAGCTTCTATATATTCCGCCGTTCTTCCCGGATTGGGCCAGGTTTATAATAAAAAATACTGGAAGGTTCCAATAATTTATGCGGGTTTTGGAGCTTTGGGATACTTCATTGGCTGGAACAACAAGAACTTCAACATGGCCAAAAGGGCATACAGCGACCTGACTGATACGATTCCGGAGACAAACTCCTACATGAAATTGAAGCAGATCATCTATTATGATCTGAACAAGGCATCTGACGTGGCGAGCCTCAAAAAAGGACTTACGTCAAGTCAGGATTATTTCAGGCGGAACCGTGACCTGCTGATCATCGTCACGGCTGCTTTTTATGGATTGAACATCATTGATGCCAGTGTCGATGCCCATTTTTTTAATTTCGACATCAGCGACGATCTTACCCTCCGGTGGGAACCTGTGATCCGGCAAACCCAAAACCAAAACATTTTTTGTGTAAATTGCTCCATCAAATTTTAGAGTTTTTTCAGTGAAACAAAACAATGATCAGCTATGATGAAAAAAGTCTTTGAATCATTATTTCTGACCCTCCTGTTTGTGAACCTTTTTCATTCTACTTATGCCGATGACCCCAAAAAAATAGGGCAATATGTATTGGTTTCCTTAGATACGGCCGGTGTTCAGACGCTTTTCCTGGAACCCGATGAAATCGGCCGTGCTGTTTTCAATGAAAAGCTCGATGATCTGGTAAGCAGTTGGTATGTAAACAACATATTTTTAGGGGGCCGGAGTGTTGATTCCGACTTTACCCTGCACCGGCATATCACCCTCCCTGATTCTGTCCTGATCAACAGGCTCCGTAAAGTGGAGTTGGCCGTGCCACTTTCTTACAATTCGGTGGTGCGCGACTACATTGAGATGTATACGACCCGAAAACCTGGACAGGTGGAGATCATGCTGGGATTGTCGGCCTATTATTTTCCTTTTTTTGAAGAGATCTTTGACAAATACGGGCTCCCCTTCGAACTCAAATACATGGCCATCATCGAATCGGCTCTTAATCCGCGTGCCAGGTCAAGGGCGGGAGCCATGGGATTGTGGCAGTTCATGCTGGGAACAGCCAAGGGGCTGAACCTGGAGGTGACCACCTTCATCGACGAACGGTGCGACGTACTGAAGGCAACCGATGCGGCGGCCCGTTACCTGAAACAGCTTTATGACGTTTACCAGGACTGGCATCTGGTTATCGCCGCCTACAATTGCGGACCGGGAAATGTAAACAAGGCAATCACCAGGGCCGGGGGCAAAACTGATTACTGGCAGATCTATTACGCCCTCCCGCGCGAAACCAGGGGGTATGTGCCTGCATTCATAGCGGCTGCCTATGTGATGAATTATTACCGGGAACATCAGTTAAAACCCCGCTATCCGGCGCTGGCGCTGAATACCGATACCATCATGGTTAACCAACTGATTAACCTCCGTCAGATTGCTGCCAATCTGCGAATAGAACTTGACCAGCTTCAGGATCTGAATCCGATATACCGTCGCGATGTCATTCCGGGATCACCGGAGAAAGCCTATCCCGTAAGGATTCCGGTGGAGCTGGTTTCCGACTTTATACTTCAGTCCGACACCATTTACCGGCACGAAAGGGATCTTCATTTCCCCGGAAACACCATTGTAACCCCGCAGACTACTTCGGATTCAAAAGAACGGTATACCCCCTCCTCTTTAGAGGGAAAAACCAGGATCATATATACGGTAAAAAGCGGGGATAATCCCGGGTTTATTGCCGACTGGTTCGATGTGCCGTTGGGCGAGCTGAAGAGTTGGAACAACATCCGCAAAAACATGATTAGGGTAGGGCAGAAGCTGACGATTTACGTTCCTGAAGATAAATCGGAGTATTACCGCAAAATCAACAATCTCTCTTTCACCGCCAAGCAGTCGCTTTCGGGCAAGAATGTTCCCACCAATCCGGTGAAGAAGCCGGCCGCCGGTGCGGAAAACAACACCGGGACGGAAGTGGCATCGGTTGAAGGGGATTATGAGATTTACACGGTCAAACAAGGCGACAACCTCTGGACAATAGCCCGGAAATTTCCAGGGATATCCAATCAGGACATCATGAAGCTGAACAACATCACCGATGTAAAAGGGCTTCGTGCTGGCCAGAAGCTGAAGATCAGACCTAAGATCTGACAAATATTGTATCTTTGTACCGGCTGACCGCTCTGTCGCCCCGCCATTGGCGGGGAGGAAAGTCCGGGCAACAAAGGGCGCCATGCTTCCTAACGGGAAGTCGGGTGAAAGCCTGAAGCCACGTAACAGAAAATAACCGTCCCGGCTCAGCCGGGATAAGGGTGAAAAGGTGTGGTAAGCGCACACCGGTCCCGGGAGCGATTCCGGGAGCCGTACGTCTCATGGGTTGCAAGGCCAAATATATCCCGGTCGAAAGGCAAGACTGCCCGTTTTGCATTCTTTCTTCTGTGAGGAGGATTCAGAATACCG
Source organism: uncultured Prolixibacteraceae bacterium (assembly GCA_964558145.1). Classification (GTDB taxonomy): domain Bacteria; phylum Bacteroidota; class Bacteroidia; order Bacteroidales; family Prolixibacteraceae; genus UBA1413. Next base: position 4,296 of record CAZLDP010000084.1, read on the forward strand.
GGAGGGGTAGGCTGCTGGACCGTGCCAGCAATGGTACGGCAAGATAAATGGCAGAGGTCTGCGGCAGCATTGCGGCGGATACAGAACCCGGCTTACAGGTCAGCCATCTTTTAAAAACCCCGGCATTTCAGCCGGGGTTACTGAAAGACAGTTGTCTGCAGGAATTACGCCCGGAAGTGTGACATGCCGGAGTGGATTCAAACTTCAGCCTTCAGACAGTTCCTTTTTTCTATTAACTTTTTCCTTGAAATTTCATCCCCGTGGTAGTGTACCACTCCACGAACCTCTGCACTCCTTCGGTAACCGGAGTGGAAGGATGGTAATTAAACTTTGCCTCCAGATCTGAAACATCAGCAAAAGTTTTATACACATCACCCGGCTGCATGGGTAAATATTCTTTAATGGCTTTCTTCCCCAGGGCAGTTTCGATTGCCCCGATGTAATCCATCAGTTTTACCGGGCTGGAGTTCCCAATGTTAAACAAGGCTGCGGGAGGATTCTGCTCTTCCGGCGCTTGGTCGATGACTCGCACTACACCTTCCACAATGTCATCGATATAGGTGAAGTCGCGGTACATATCCCCGTTGTTGAAAACCTGTATGGGCTTTCCCTCCATGATGGCCCGTGCAAAAAGAAAAGCGGCCATATCGGGACGTCCCCAGGGACCATACACGGTAAAAAAACGAAGTCCCGTTGTGGGGATCTGAAAAAGATGACTGTAGGAATGGGCCATCAATTCGTTGCTTTTCTTGGATGCGGCATAGAGGCTGACCGGATTGTCGGTGCGGTCGGAAATTGACAAGGGCATTTTGGTATTGCTTCCATACACGCTTGAAGAGCTGGCATAGACCAGATGGGCTACCGGATTTTGCCGGCACGCCTCCAGGATATGGATGAATCCGGTGATGTTGCTGTCGATATACGCACGGGGGTTGATCAGGCTGTAGCGGACACCTGCCTGTGCTGCCAGGTTAACCACCCTGTCGAATTTCTGTTCACAGAAAAGCCGGTCTATGGTTTGTTTATCTTCAAGGGATGCTTTTAGAAAACGGTATCCCGGATAGAGAGAACTCCCGGTCAGATTTCCCGAATCGGCATCTTCGCGGGTGATTCCGCAGGCTTCGAGCCGGGCGTATTTCAGGGCGGTATCGTAATAGTCGTTGATGTTGTCGAGTCCGATGACTTCGTCGCCACGGACGATCAATTTTTTTGCCAAGTGAAAACCTATAAATCCGGCAGTTCCGGTAACCAATATTTTCATTATAATGAGGTTTTTAAGGGGTTAAAAGTAATAAAAAAAGATTTCTGCGCTGGAATACAAACAAGAGGTCACTCCATTGAATTGGTTTACCGGATTGAAATTTGTTTTCTGTTTGTCAATGAACAAGTTGGTTTTGGCAGGGGATAAATCCTGAAAGCCGTTATTAAATCATTATTTTTATGGGTAAAGGTTTGTGAGAAATTAAAAATAAACTACTTTTGCACCCGCCTTTGACCAACAAAGGTATCCTAAGGATGACTCAGTAGCTCAGCAGGTAGAGCACATCCCTTTTAAGGATGGGGTCCTGGGTTCGAATCCCAGCTGGGTCACACAAAAAGACTTCATTTAACACAAAAAGCGCTTATATTAAAAGTTTAAGCGCTTTTTTATGTATGCCCGGCATGGGCGATAACTAAAGGGTGGAAGTCCCGAACGCGTCCTGACAGTGGGGAGCGTTAACCGAAGGCACGGGTGTCCCGGGCGACCGGGGATCTGAAGGAAGCGGGAGGAAAAGCCCTGGGCTGACCAACAGGAACTTCTTAAAGGCCCTTCCCGGTAGCTATCGCCTTTAAGAGAGCGCCCCAATGGAATTTTTCAATGCATGGCAGTTTTTTGTGTTTTGTCAAGTAAATCCATGTCGTATGATATTATTCCTTAATTTTCAACAAATCATACAATTTCATATATTTATGAACCAAATTATATACCCCGGCCATGAAAAACTTGTTTCTTTTTATATTGCTGACTTTTAATACAGTTTGCATGATGAATGCACAAATCATCATCGATCATCACTGCACTGATATTTCCGCCATCCCTCTGGAAGCTATTATGGCTGCAAAAGCTAACCTTCATATCGCGTATGGTCATACCTCGCACGGGAGTCAGTTGGTAAGCGGTATGAACGGATTAATTCCTTACGCAAATGCCGGAGGATCGGGATTAAAATTGCCCTTGAATGTCTTCAGTTTCAACAACGGAGGTTCAGGAGGTGCACTGGACCTGCACGATCAGGCAATGGCAGGGGATGTTGGATACTATCCGAATTGGGTGAACAATACCCGCGCTTATCTTGGCGCCCCAAACCAGGCTACTGGCCGTGGTACGGGGAGCAATGCAGATGTTAACGTAATCGTATGGTCATGGTGCGGACAGGTTGCATCTCTAACTGAAGCGACCATGATCAGCAATTACCTCGCACCGATGACCCAGCTTGAAAATGATTACCCGGGAATTAAATTCGTTTATATGACAGGACACTTAGACGGGACAGGTGCAGGCGGGAATCTTCATATCCGGAATGAACAAATTCGCAACTATTGCCGGACCAATAAAAAAATCCTGTATGATTTTGCAGATATTGAAAGCTATGATCCCGACGGCCAGGTAAATTATATGTTGTTAATGGCGAATGATAACTGTGATTATGATTCCGATAACAATGGTTCACGGGATAATAACTGGGCTGTTGAATGGCAAAATTCACACAAGGTCGGTGTGGAATGGTATACCTGCCCCACTTCACACAGCCAGTCACTGAACGGGAATCTCAAAGGATTTGCTGCCTGGCACCTTTGGGCTAGACTGGCCAACTGGGAGGGCATCAGCGGAATTCATAACCGGGATATCGAAACGGTTTTCAGGATTTACCCAAATCCCTTCTCTCAGGAACTGATCATTGAAACAAACGGAAGCGGCAAAGACTTTGAATTACTGAATGCCTGCGGGCAGATTCTCATTCAGAGGAGAGTTTCAGGGAAAACCACGCTTCAGACCGGGAACCTGGCTCCAGGATTGTATCTTGTCAGAATGGGAAATGGCAATTTTATAGAATGCAGAAAAATCATCAGAAAATAGGATCTGAAGATATTGTTTTTTAATAAACTGCTGTTTTACACTGTCTGTTTCCAGTTCATGTTGTTTATTATCCTGTTTCAGGGCTAATTCAGCAGGGGACAGGAGCAGTCCCGGAGTTCCTCCCAATTGTCAGTTTCCTGACCAAACATATAAGACTCCGCACCCCACCATGAGAAAAGCCAACCTGGTGGACAAATTCAGATTTTCAAAAGCCGGGATTTTAGGTTTCAATTTCCGTCGGGCTGAGTATTTTCCGCTTGCTCGTTTTCCCGTCTTTATATCCGTAGCCATATCCGTACCCATAGCTGTACCCGTAGCCGTACCCATAGCCGTATCCGTATCCATACCCAATTCTTTTTCCTCGCCTTTTAATGTAATTGATCAGTAGTCCCACTCCCTTCATCTTGTGTACCGACATCTCCGAAAGGGCGTTCTTCAGTCCGTCGCGGTGGGTGAAACGGTGTCGTACCACAAAGAGAGAAGCATCGACAATGCGGTTCAGTTGAAAAAGGTCTGCCACAAGCCCCACGGGGGGAGAATCGATAATAATATAATCGTAGATCTCCCTCAGATCGCGGACAAGCCCGGTAACCTTTTCATCGGCAAGCATCTCACTCGGATTGGGAGGAACAGGTCCTGCCGGGATCACATCCAGGTAAGGATGTTTGGTCTTAAAAATGATCTCTTCACGGCTACTCTTGCCGATGATATAGGAAACCACTCCGTCATCGGAAGCCAGGTCGAACTCATCCTTGAACTTTGAATTCCGGAGGTCCAGGTCGAGAATCACCGTTTTCTTTTTCATGAGGGCAAACGAGGAGGCCACATTGATGGCGTTGTAGGTTTTTCCCTCTTTGGGAATCGTTGAAGTGACCGCAATTACAGGCTTTTCCTTTCCCATAGTGATCAGGCTCAGCTTGTTGCGTATCGCCCGGTAGGGCTCACTCTCAGGCGAATTGGGTTTGTCAAGCACCAGCGTCCGGGTTCTATCTGGACTCTTGTTGTAGAAAATATGCCCTATAACCGGATAGCTGGTGATGGCCGTTACCTCGTCCTCCGATTGTACTTTGCGGTAAAAGAGTCTTACCATCAGTAGAAGGAGGGCAGGCAGCAGCAATCCCAGGAGAATGGCATTGGTGTATATTTTCCTTATTCTGGGTTCCAGGGGACCTCCCATTTGCCATGGCCCTTCGATCACCTCATAGTCGG
>CAZLDP010000085.1:0-8608 GCA_964558145.1 uncultured Prolixibacteraceae bacterium
TAAATATCATAATTGGAGAAAACAACTCAGGTAAAACAACAATCATTGATGCATTGGGTGTGGCACTCCCCATTTTTGGTGCCATACACGATTGTGGTAGCAGATGATCATAAAATCAAGTCTGAAACAAATGGGTGACATTAAGAAGCTGTATTGTATTAATATAAAGCCATATATAAATTAAATGTAGAATTGCTATACACAGACTGTGTCCTTTTTTTCAATTTCTCAATAAAGAGACACGAATAAGACACAAAATTGTAGCCAAACTCGCTCGGGATAGCGGTAAAAAGTGTACTATTTGTAAAAGTTTAAATTTATAATTCGCTAATAATGAGATAGTTAATTTTTCCTAAAATGTAGGTTAGAGTACAACAGAAATATAAAAAACTCCTGATAATTAGATTATTATCAGGAGTTTATGCTATCCGCGGAATTGGCGTTGCGGACGGGACTCGAACCCTCGACCCTCGGCGTGACAGGCCGATATTCTAACCGACTGAACTACCGCACCAAAAACTTATGAACTTCCTCCTTCTGATGTTTTGCTTTCAAAAGTGGTGCAAATATAGACCTTTTTTTTTACGATTCAAGATTCGCCAAAAAAAAAACAATGAAATATTGCCAGAAGGCGTTCACTTACTTATCCACCTTCAACGATTTCCCAAATCCGCTTCTGCTGTGAAAAGTTCACCGCGAAAACATCATTTTTTCGGCATTCAACTTAGCTTCCCCATCCCACCGGTAAGCTGCCAGCCTCCTTTTCCCAGTCACACAGGCATCCACACAACAGAGGTTATCGCTGATCACAAAAGGGCCATTGCCACGGCAATAATGGCCGAAGAAAAGGGGCGGCGCATCAGGAGGGTACGGAGCGGCTTCCGGAAGTATTTCGGGAGGAATGGTGTAATCGGGCAACCTGAATTTGCTTTCAAAAGCGTATTGCCTGAAGGTCAGTCCCTCACCCCTGATCCACCACTTGATTCTGAAAAGATGACGTTGGCGCCTCTGATTGTCAAAAATCCTGAGGTTCGGGGGCATAATCAGGTTAATTCCCCGTGTTGTCTGGAGGATGGACTGAGAAAGAGCCGATTTGGAATCCAAGACCAGGTCCCGGAAAATCGATTTGGGGATTATCTCCATGAACAGTTCCTCACGGAGAAGCCGGATATGGTCGTCCTTCCAGCAGGCATGGACTACCCTTAACCCGTCGGATTCATAAAACAAAGGAAGCGAACGGAGCCATTTGCGGTAATCTTTCCACTCTTCCGGAAAATTTTTGAACTGAAGCACGGTTTCAGCTACCGAACCATAGCGCTTTCCCGACACGGAAAGAAGCGGTCCTTTTTTGTCACGCTTCATGGAATAAAGCAAGGCATTGATCTCATGATTCCCCAACAGGGCAATGGCACTTCCCATCCCGGTCATCTCCCTGATAATCTGAAGAGTAGTCCTGATCTCAGGCCCCCTGTTCACAAAATCGCCCACAAAAATTGCTTTCCTTTCAGAATGGGAAAACCCTGATTGTGTTTTGGTATACCCCATTGTTTTGAGCAGATTCTTCAGCAAAGTGGCATGCCCGTGCACATCTCCGATAATATCATACATACAGTCAATTCATTCAGTTTGATCCTACAACGAACTCCTAACAATCACTCCTGATTTATTTTTAAGTCTGGCCCCTTTCCGGTGAAGAATCATGTCGGCCAGCCTCTTGCCCATCTGAGGAAAGTCGGTGGACAGGGTGGTAATGCCCCCGGCAACAACCTCTTTAAGTATACTATCGTTGAATGAAAGGATTCCAAAATTCACTCCGATTTCAAATTCCATTTTCCTAACCTGTTTAATCAGTTCTACCAGGGTCCTGTCGGAAGGTACCAAAAAAACATCGTAAAGCAGGGGCGTAATTTCCACAAGGGATTTTACCACTTTATAGTCCATCCGGGTCTCCAAACAATATCGTTTGAATCCAGGAACGCGTTCCGCAGGTTCCTTTCCTCCCGGATGAATAAATACCAGTCGGCGGTATTTACCCAACAATCCGGAGATCGTTTTCAATCCCTCATACACATCCGTTTCAAAATCCTGGTATATAACCGGATATTTGCTGAGTTCCGGTTTGAAGCGGTCCAGGATGTATACCCGGCCGGAGGGTAACTTCTGGAGCAAGTGGCCGATGTTGTCGAATGAGGCTGGCATAATCACCCAGGTCGTATACTTGCCAACACTCTCCAAAATCAGATTTTTAAAGACCTGGTAATTGAAATGATGAAAAAACACATCTACGGAAGCATCTGCATTCAGTCCTTCCAGAAAAGCATTGTAAAGGTCCTCCTTAAAGGCATTGAGTTCGTCAAAAAGCAAAAAGACTCTTTCAGCAATTCCCACCTCCGTACTTTCCACGAAATACCCTTTCCCCTTTTTACTTGAAATGATGCCTAGCGATTTAAGCTCATTATAGGCCAACATCACCGTATCCCTGCTCAGACTGCACTGGGTGCAAATCTGGTTGATGGAGGGTATCCGGTCTCCTTTCCTGATTACTTTCCGCTCAATTCCCCGCTTGATTGAATTAACAATCTGCCGGTACTTCGGAATAGAGGATTCCGGATTATACGTAATTAAATTCTTTGACATCAATATGATTTTCTGTTCCAAAACTTTTTCCTGGCTCCTGAGCAGTTCCGGGATTAACTTTCAGTTTCATATCCTTTCCGGAGTTCATCCGGCTTGAAGTACCATAAAAAAAACCGAAAAGGAAATATTTCTTAAAAATAATTACATTTGGCAAAGAAATAGCCCGGAAACGGGTAATTTTTTACCAAACAAGTTCTATTCTTCCGGCTGAACCATCAAAAAATCAATTTTCTGTTGAGTTATAAATGAAATATATACTTATGAAGACTATTGTTGAATTGTTTGAGACCAGTGTGGAAAAATTCTCCGACCGGATTTACCTGATGGAGAAAAAAGGGAATAACTATGAGGGTATCACTTACCGGCAGACCCGTGAAGAAGTTCTCCGGTTCGCTGCCGGACTGGTACAGTTGGGCATTCAGAAAGGTGACCGGATCGGATTGATTTCAGAAGGGCGTCCCGACTGGGCTATTGCAGAATTAGGAATTTTGTATGCAGGAGCGATTAACGTACCGCTCTCCACCAAACTGGATGCACAGGCGGAACTGACTTTCAGGCTGAAACACTCAGAGTCCAGAATGCTGATTGTTTCCCGGAATCAGGCTCCCAAAGCAGAGGAGATCAGGAGTTCACTCCCCGATCTGGAAAAGATAATTTTCCTCGATGGAAAAGAGAATCCCGGAGAGGGAGATCTCAACTTTGAAGATGTCAAACAACTTGGCGACGAATTGTTAAAGAGTGATCCCGGCAAGTTGGACAAAATATGGAAAAATATTGAGCCAAACGACCTCGCCAACATCAGTTACACGTCAGGGACAACTGCTGATCCCAAAGGAATCATGTTATCGCATCTGAATTATGCGGCGAATACAATTCAGTCCAATACGCTGATGACTATTGATTCATCCTACAGGACGCTTACGCTGTTGCCATGGGACCACTCCTTTGCACACACAGCCTGTATGTATTGTTTTATGTACAACGGGGCTGCCGTAGCCTCCGTAGATGCCGGGAGATCGCCCTTGGAAGCGCTGCGCAATGTCCCTAAAAACATCATGGAAGTCAAACCGCACATCATGATGAGTGTGCCGGCGCTGGCTAAGAACTTCAGAAAAAATATCGAATCGGGCATCCAGAAAAAGGGGAAATTTACCGTTGCCCTCTTTAATTTCGCATTGAAAGTAGCTTATAACTACAATGGCATAGGCTGGGATAAAGGCAAAGGTTTCAGAATTCTGCTCAAGCCCCTGGTTTCCTTGTTCGACAAGATCCTCTTCAGCAAGATCCGCGAGAATTTTGGCGGCCAGATGAAATTTTTCATCGGAGGAGGAGCGCTTCTGGATACTGAGCTCCAACGCTTTTTCTATGCCATCGGGATTCCGATGTGCCAAGGGTATGGCCTCTCTGAATCTTCACCCGTCATTTCGAGCAACTCCCTCGATTCTATTAAATTCGGATCATCGGGTAAACTGGTCAAATACATGGAACTAAAAATCGTCGATGACAAAGGGAAAGAACTTCCGCTGGGAGAAAAAGGTGAAATCACCATTAAGGGGGACAATGTGATGGTGGGTTACTGGAAAAATCCTAAGGCGACTGAAGAAACCATTATTGACGGATGGCTGCACACCGGAGACATGGGTTTCATGGATTCCGACGGATTCCTCCATGTGCTGGGCAGATTTAAAAGCCTTCTGATCAGCAATGACGGTGAAAAATTCAGCCCCGAGGGGATTGAGGAAGCTATGGTGGATCAATCGCCATTCCTTGACCAGGTGATGCTTTATAACAACCAGAATCCCTATACCGTGGGAATGGTCGTACCCCATATGAATGCGATCACACATGAGTTGGGAAAGAAAGGGATGAAAAGCGGATCACCTGGATTTGAAGAAGCCGTACTGAAGTTAATCCAGCAGGAAGTGGATGCATACAAAAAAGGCGGGAAATTTGACGGAATGTTTCCTGAAAGATGGCTTCCGACAGCAGTTGCCCTTCTTCCCGAAGCTTTTACTGAGACAAACGGACTGATCAATTCCACCATGAAAATGGTACGTGGAAAAATCACGAAGTATTTCTCCGAAGAACTTGAATACCTCTATAAACCTGAAGCAAAGAACATAATAAATCAGCGGAATATAGAGGCAGTCAGAAAATGGGAAAAATAGCCGTCCGGTTTACATGGACGGCTTCCTGGTTGATGACCAGGAGGGGTAGCGGTAACCATGGGGAAAAACGATCCGCCGGCCTGCCCGATCACAAAATTATTACCTTTGTCCTCTAAATTGGATGAGGTTATGATCATTGAAACATACAGTTATCCCCGTGCAGCAGTAATCGGGAATCCTTCAGACGGATACTTCGGAAAAACTATCGCTTTCCTCTTTTCCAACTTTATCGCCCGTGTCCAGTTGTATGAAACCCCTGAACTTGAGGTAAAACCCGAACGGCTTGACGTGGCTTTGTTCAACAGCATGAAAGAGTTGGTCGACGATGTCTGTTTTGCCGGATATTATGGAGGCATGCGCCTGTTAAAAGCCACTATCAAGGTTTTTTATGACTACTGCCGGAATGCAGGGATCGAACTTGACAAGCGGAACTTTACCATCCGCTACAACTCCACCATTCCCCTGAGGCTGGGTCTTGCTGGTTCAAGTGCCATCATTACCGCCTGTTTTAAAGCGCTTCAGAAGTTTTATGGAATTACTTTCACACCGGAATTACAGGCCAATTTGGTCTTGTCAGTTGAAACCAAAGAACTGGGAATTGCCGCAGGGCTTCAGGACCGGGTTGCACAAGCATTTGAACATCCCGTTTTCATGGATTTCGACCGTGAACATATGCAGAAGTATGGGTATGGGAAGTATGAACTACTGGATGCAGCCTGCCTTCCCCCTTTCTACATTGCGTTCCGGAAGAATCTTTCGGAAGGAACCGAAGTTACACACAACAACCTGCGTGCTCGCTTTGAAATCGGGGATCCCTCAGTTTTGAATGCAGTGAAGCGATGGGGAGAGCTCACTCTTGAATTCATGGAAGCCATTCAGCAAAAGGATAGTAAACGGATGCATGACTTAATGAATGAGAACTTCGATCTCAGGCGCAAGACCCTCTCCGTTTCGAAGGGGAATATTGAAATGGTTGAACTGGCACGCTCCACAGGGGCAAGCGCCAAATTTACAGGGTCAGGCGGAGCCATTATCGGTACCTATCGCGACGAAACCATGTTCAAGGAACTCAGGGAGCTACTTGACCAACACGAGATTGAAGTCATCAAACCCGAAATTGTCGTTTAAAAATGATCAAAAAAGCAGTTATTCCTGCCGCCGGATACGGCACCCGATTTCTTCCGATCACCAAGTCGCAGCCTAAAGAGATGATCCCCATTGTGGATACACCGGTTATCCAGTATGTCGTGGAGGAAGCGGTTGCTTCGGGTATCACCGATATTCTGATGATTATCGGCAAAGGGAAACGGGCCATCGAGGAACACTTCGACCGGAGCCTCTTCCTGGAAGAAACCCTTATCGAAAAGAACAATTTCGATATGCTGGAAAAAATCAGGAATATTTCAAACCTTGCCAATATTCATTTCGTGTGGCAAAAAGAGATGAATGGTTTGGGAGATGCGATCCGTTATGCCAGATATCATGTCAATAACGAACCTTTTGCCATTCTTTTGGGTGATACCCTGGTTAAAAGTGAAGAGGAACCGGTAACCCGGCAACTGATCAGGGTGTACGAACAGTATGGAGGTTCCGTGGTAGCCCTGGAGCAGGTAAAACCTGAACTCATTGGCCGATACGGGGTGATTGAAGGTCTCCCGGTTTCAGACAAGGTTTACGAAGCCAGTGACTGGATTGAAAAACCATCTCCTGCGGAGGCCCCCTCCAACCTGGCTATTGCCAGCCGTTACATTTTCACCCCCGCTATTTTTGATTACCTCGAAAGAGTATTACCCGGAAAGAACAATGAAATCCAGCTTACCGATGCCATGCGGATGATGGTAAAGAACCACCGCATGTATGGTCTTGTTTTTAATGGCAAACGGTATGACATCGGGAACAAGTTGGGATTCCTCAAAACCAACATCATCTATGGCCTCCGTGACGAAGAGATCGGAGATGAACTTAAAAAATGGCTGATGGCTTTTACTGCTGAAATGAAGTGAGTTTATGCCGAAGCTTCCGAACCTGATCTGTCAGTTCAAAAACTGGTTTCCTACATAAATCCGCGCTGTCCGGTAAATGTCAAACACTTCATCCCGTTTGGGCAAGGTGCGGTATATTCTATCGACAAACTGACGGCCCTTTATTTCAAACTCAAAATGGGTCATGGGTACCGGTATTTCACAAGTTCAAATTTAAGGGGAAGAACCACTTTTTATAAATATTTATCTACATGTTATGAACAGATTTGTCAACAATAAAGGGTGTGGCAAAATTATCCGGTTGTAGAATCAGGGAAAATGGCATCTGAAAGAAAGAAATAAACAGTCACGCTGAAATTCCAAAGTTTTTCTATTTTTGTCGTGCAAAGCAAAGAACTCCGGTTCCGCTTTACGGCCACATAGTTTAATGGATAAAATACAAGATTCCGGTTCTTGTGATCTGGGTTCGATTCCCGGTGAGGTCACGGATTTCAATTTTTCTTCTTTTTTCAGATCGTCCATCCCTTTTCCCTCAGTTAACTTAAATCACTTTTTTATGATTCAGATTGTTAGCTATATGTCATTTTTTAGACAGGTTAAACCCATTTTCGCCTTATCAACCTTTGGGTGAGGAAATAAGCAATATTGTCATTCGTTCGCATGGTCGATGATTTTATTATTTCATATAGACTTTAACCATCATGATGGGACGGCCTGATGTATTCACGATTTTGTAGGATTGGGCTGCCGCCGAAACAACGATGGTCTCGCCATACGACAACCGATACACCTTTCCGCCCAAAGTATGTATCATGGCACTTTCGCCCTCCACCAGGTTCAGTACATTGACCATCCCGTTGGTCTTCACTTCTACCGAAGAACCGACCGTATATCTCTGTATCAGGTAGGAGTGCTTCTCGTGGGTGGGCAAACTCTCCAGGGTCCAATCATGCCCCTTGCTTACCGCTTCGGGACGGGAAACAAGTTCCTCCTCCACCTTTTTCCCCTGGCGGTCGAAAACCAGGTTGTCCATGGCCCTTTTGATGTTCAGGGGACGAGGATCGCCATTGGCATCGCGGGCCAGCCAATCGTACATCTTGAAGGTAAAAATGTAGGGTGTGGTGCTGATCTCCAACACCATGTTGTTACGGCCCGAACTGTGGACTGTACCGGGAGGGATCAGGAACAGGTCATGTTTCTTTGTCTTTATGTGGTTGATGTATTTGTCGACATCCAGGGGCGTTTCGTTGTCAAAACTATCCTGCAGGGCGGCTTCAAACTCCCGGTGATCCACCCCTTCATTAAACCCAAGGTATACAACCGCATCGTCCTTGCAGTCGAGCATATAATAGGTTTCTTCCTGGGTCAGCACTTCGCCGAAATTTTCCCGGATATACTCTTTATGGGGGTGGCACTGTATCGACAAGTTCCCGCCATCGAAGTTGTCGAGATAATCCATGCGGATAGGGAATTCATCCTTATAGGCTTCATAGCAATCATCACCCACCACTTTCTCGCCCGCGAAAAACATCAGGGTGTCGAAAGTGACCTCCAGCATCATTTCATCACTGCCGAAGATGATGCCGTTCTCGGGCACGATCAGTTCGAACGACCAGGCGTAGTTGGGCACGTCCTGGGCAAGCTGCGGCATGCGCTGGCGGATCCACTGCCCGCCCCACGCGCCCGGCTCGAACCAGGGCCGCACCCGGAAATAGTTGTGCGCCAGGCGGTCGAGGCCGCGCCGCAGGTCATTCCCGGCGGCGAAGGTAATGTCGTCGGGACGCTGGCCGTCCACGATCCAGTCGATGGCGGCGTAGAGCG
>CAZLDP010000086.1:0-8593 GCA_964558145.1 uncultured Prolixibacteraceae bacterium
CTCTTTGGAAGTGATGATTTTTTCGATTATGTGATCGTTGAAGGAAGCCGCGATAAGGGAAAAAGCTGGCTTCCCCTGCTGAACGGGTACGATGCCGCTGCAAAACTATCCTGGTTGACCCATTATAATTCGCGGATTTTGAAAGGGAATTCCATCGTCAGAGGATCGAAGGATTTATTTCAGAAAAGGGAATTCTCGCTCACTCAGAATAAAAATTTTCATGCGGGCGATACCCTCCTGATTCGCTTCAGAATTTATTCTGATCCCTATGCACACGGTTGGGGTTGGGTCATCGACAACCTGAAAATTGAACCTTCAGTCACTCCGGCCCCTTTAATTACCGGAAAGGAACAGAACATCAGGATTTATCCCAATCCATTCGCACAGGAGCTGTGGTTTTTATCAGAATCGCTCGATCATCTCCGCGACGTGGAGGTGAAATTGTCGGACTTGACAGGCAGGGTTCACCACCTGGAAACCTGGACCACCGTGCTGCCCGGATCCAGATGCCGGATCCAGGTACCTGCCCTTCCTCCTGGAATGTACATGGTGAGCGTGCGATCCGAAGGAATTCCTGTGAAGCAGGAAAAGATGATCAAAAGGTGATATCCGCTGCAGGGATGAATGTGAAAGAGGTGCTTCCCACATGATAATATCTTTTCCGGAGTTTTTTCAGGAAAATGATTTCAAAATGAAAATGAATGTTTATATTTGCAAATGGATTATCAGATGAGATAGATCGGCATGCAAAACAATTTTTACTTTGGGTTTTATTATTACGGACCGGCATCCGGAACCCGAAGGTAAGATATTGACTGTATGTGAATGATATTAACCCAAAAGGTTCCGGATTCCGGAACCTTTTTTTTTGGTACAACTTAGTTGGTAAGCCATGAAATCGGGTAGTTCGCCGGGATTTGATCCGGCCACGATGTTGGATTTTAAAAATTGATTCTTTATGAAGTTGTGCGTGATCGGATTGGGCCTGATCGGGGGGTCCATAGCAAAAGACCTCAAGAAGACGGGGTTTGCCACAGAAGTTGCGGGGGTGGAAACCAACCCGGAGCATGCCAAAGAAGCGCTCCGGTTGGGTATTGCCGACAGGATCGCTTCGTTGGAAGAGGGGGTAGCGGGAGCGGATATGGTTATTGTAGCCACTCCTGTAGACATCGCCCTCAATTTGCTTCCCACGGTGCTGGAACTGGCCGAAAGTCATACTACGGTTACCGATATGGGATCTACCAAACGGTATCTGGTGGAAGCCGTTAGAAATCATCCCTGCAGGCGTAATTATGTAGCTGCCCACCCCATGGCAGGGACTGAAAACTCCGGCCCCTCAGCGGCCCTCGACAACCTTTTTCAGGGAAAGATAGCGATCATCTGTGACCAGGAATTGAGTGGTCCTCAGCATCTTGCCCTTGTTGAAAAAATGTTTCATGCCCTGGGAATGAACATTGCCTATATGACCTCCGATGAACAGGACCATACGACGGCCTTTGTATCCCACCTGCCCCACGCAGCCGCCTATGCTCTGGCTAATGCCGTGCAGGACAAGGCCGACCGTCAGATAATTTTTGACCTGGCCAGCGGGGGATTTAATTCTACCGTGAGGCTGGCCAAAAGTGCCGGCTCCATGTGGCATCCCATCTTTGAACAAAACCGCGATTATGTGGTTGAATCACTCGATGTGTACCTGAAACATCTGGAGCAGTTCCGCGATGCCATTGCGAACGGGGAGAGCCATAAACTCAGTGAGCTGATTGGAAATGCCAATCGCATCCGTTCCATTCTCGACGGGGAGAATCCCCGGTTCAGGAAAAATGAAGAAACCTTTGTGAAATTCTATACGACATGACAGAAAAATTGGATATAAGGCCCATCAGAGAGTGGTTGCCTCAACTTAATAACCCTCTGCTGATTGCAGGACCCTGCAGCCTGGAGAGTGAATCCCAGACACTTGAAACCGCAAGACTCCTAGCCAAGGATCACCGGGTGTTCATATTCCGGGGGGGTCTATGGAAACCCCGTACACGCCCGGGAAGCTTCGAAGGGGTCGGATCAGCAGGATTGAAGTGGCTGAAGCTGGTCAAAGAAGAAACCGGTCTGCCCGTTGGTACCGAAGTGGCCAATGCACAGCATACCGAGGAGACCCTGAAAAACAACATTGACGTATTGTGGATCGGCGCTCGTTCCACGGCAAGTCCCTTTGTGGTCCAGGAAATCGCTGACGTGGTGAAGGGTAGCGATGCCGTGGTAATGGTCAAGAATCCAGTCAATCCCGACCTGCAGCTCTGGATGGGCGCCATTGAAAGGATCTACCGGGCGGGCATCCGCAACATTGTAGCTATTCACCGGGGATTTACCCCCTTCAAAGAGACCAAGTACCGCAACTATCCCAGTTGGCAGACGGTCATCGAGTTGCGCCGCCTGATGCCCGAAGTCCCGGTAATTTGTGACCCCAGCCATATCAGCGGCAAACGGGATTACCTGTTTGAAATTGCCCAGAAGGCATTTGATATGGGTCTCGAAGGATTGATGCTGGAATCGCATGTTGATCCTTCGTGTGCGCTCAGTGACAAAGAGCAACAACTCACACCGGCCGACCTGGGCAAGCTGCTCGACCGACTGGTTATCCGGCACCAGAGCGCCAACAATCCTCTTTTCGAAAACCAGCTTGAGCTCCTCAGAAACCGGATCGATGCAATCGACAACGAACTGCTTGAAGTGCTTTCCTCTCGCATGGATATTGTCAGGGAAATAGGGAAATACAAAAAGGAGAACAACGTGACGGCTCTCCAGATCAACCGGTGGGCCCAGTTGATGGAAGAACGGGTAAAATGGGGTCAAAAACTCAATCTGAACAAAACATTCACGCAGATTCTCTTCCAGCTCATTCATGAAGATTCGGTGAGGATGCAGACAGAGATTATGGACAGCCACCCGGAGGGGGAAATTTAGTTGGAGGTCGAGGTTAACCCAACTTGCTGTTAATTTTTGTTGAACAGGCCCTTGTATTTGTCCCGCGTGCAAAACAGGCCGGATGGTAATGGTCAGGAAACTGCCCCGGATAAGATCTCCGGAATCGTTCCTGCAAACAGAATTATCACCTCGTTGTTGTTAGCCATTTTGATTTGCGATTCTTTCGCAACCGGGAAAGCTATATCCGGCAGCATGGAATAAATCGCTGTCCCGATTCAGTCGGGATGCAGACCGCTCATATTCCTATTTATTACCCACAGTTGCTATTCTTCTAGTAGTCTTTCTATTTGCTTAATAAATTCAACAGAAAGAGGATATAATCTTAGAACTGTTTCTTCATCATAGTCATAGAAATCGTTGTAATAACCTTTATGTCTTTTTTCAAATAAGTCAGTGTAATGCTTAGCTAATTTTCTGTCAAATTTCTCTGATTTCACGAAAATTTGTCCAAATTTCTGTCGAACACCTACGTGACTGGAAACTTCAATGTTGTGCTTCATTAGCAATGCGCCAACTGCATAAAAACAAGCATAATACAATCTATTGATGGCTGTATTCCAGAACTTGTTTTCTATGTGGATTTTAACCTCATCAATGGTTTCTTTCGCCCGTTCTATTCGATATCTAATATAGTCTTCCGGTTTGTAATCTGTCATAACATCTGTCCTTCTCTCATTACATTTCTATAGAATGGCGTAATGCTATATTTGGTATTCCATTCATTCTCTGTGTATAGCATAGGGCTAATTATTTCTCCAGTTTCAAACTCCAAGTCATATAAAGGATAAGTAATTTCTCTTTCCAAATCAATTGAAATTTTGTCCCTATTTAAAAGTATTAATAAATCCCAGTCAGACTCACTTTTTGCAGTACCTCTTGACCTTGAACCATATAAATAAATTTTTGCAGAAGGGTCTTTCCCTTTTACAATCTTCTTTATCTGAGTCAATATGTTCTTTTCTGTATTTTTCATACCTCAAATATAAGCAAAGTTGAAATGCGGGGTATTGAGCGAAGTCGAAATATAGTTCAAAATGGAATAATCGCTGTCCCGATTCAGTCGGGATGCAGACCGCTCATATTCCTATTTATTATTTTATAGCCCGTAGGAATCATCGTTACTCAATTGTTTTTTTGTATTTCGAAATTGTTTCATAATCAAGATGTTACAAAACCTAAATCTTCTTTAGTTAGCTTGGGTAGTCAATGGTTCTGGTATAGGGAGGATTGTTGCTAACGGGCAGTAAATTAATATCTCATTTTTAAATACATTTAAATATTGTGTTATTTTTGTATAATTTTTAAATACATTTAAATATTTTACAAATGGAAGATCGGTTAAATGTTCTTCGTACGTATAATTTCTGGGATCATCAAAACTTAAACCTGGGATTTCTACGAAAAGATTACCTCGATAAACTTGCCTCTTTCACCGGCAACCGGTTAATAAAGGTAATTACCGGACAGAGGCGTTGCGGCAAGAGCTTTCTGCTGCGGCAGTTCATTTTTCAGTTGCACAGGCAGGGTATCGATCCCCGCAATATTTTATATATCAATAAGGAATATACGGCCTTTGACTTTATCAGGACCAGCCATGATCTAGCGGAAATCATGCAACTTTACCTGAATGAATTAAAACCTTCAGGGAAGGTTTATCTTTTTTTTGATGAAGTTCAGCTCATAAAAGACTGGGAGAAAGTTATCAATAGTTTTTCTCAGGATTTTACATCAGAATATGAGGTTTTTATATCCGGTTCCAATGCATCGCTTTTATCAGGTGAACTGGCAACCTTACTTACAGGACGTTATATTGCGTTCAATGTTTTTCCGTACTCATACGTTGAGTATTGTCAGGTTGCGGGTAAAATTCAGGGCAAACCAGCCTATGTGGATTACCTGACAGGAGGTGCACTGCCCGAGTTGTTCAACCTGCCGGATCAGGACATACGGCACCATTATGTTCAGGCTTTGAAGAACACCATATTGATGAAAGATATAGTAGAAAGATACCATATCAAAGATACAGCCTTGCTGGAATCGCTTTTTTCATTTGTCGTGCAGAACATATGTAATCCGGTTTCAGTGACCAACATTGTCAACTATTACCAAAACCTCCGGGTTGTCACTACTTTTAATACATTGTCTTCGTATCTTGAATATCTCAAGCAAACCTTTTTGCTCCACGAGGTATCCCGTTATGATATGAAGGGGAAAAAAATATTGGGAGGTACCCGGAAATATTACCTGAACGATCTTGCCTTCAGAAACATACTTTACTCAGGGTTTGAGCCCGGATTGGGGTACCTGCTTGAAAACGCAGTTTTCCTCGAATTCAGGAGAAACGGATATGAAATATTTACCGGAACAGAAAGGAATAAAGAGGTTGATTTTGTGGTCAAAAAGAGCGGGATAATAAAGTATGTCCAGGTTTGTTATTTACTATCTGACGAAAATGTAATTCAGCGTGAATTCGGCGTCCTCGGGGGCATCAGGGACAATTGGGAAAAAATGGTCATTTCGCTTGATGATATTTCTTTGGGAAACAGGAATGGGATCATTCACCATCCAGCCTGGAATCCTGACATCTACCTTTAAGAAAATTACCTATCCCTCTCCTTATCCCTCGTTTTCAACGATGTAAATCATCCCATCATCCAATAAGTTTATACCTCCATGGCATAGAAATCCACGGCTCCCCGGCATAGTGAATTCCAACCCTGGGATGCGTGGTATACGCGGCTGTTCCGGGTGAATCTTCAATCCAGATCCGCCGGCTGTCAGTCAGATTTTCTCCGTAAAAAGAGCGGTCAAGGGCCAGGAGTTTTCCGACCCTGCCGGGTCCTTTCGTTTGACCCACTCCCCGGATCAGTACTGCCGAAGCATCTCCTTCACAGCCGGTGACAAAATTGAGCATCCAGTACATTCCGTAGATCAAATAGACGTAGACTACCCCTCCATTGGCGAACATCACCCTATTGCGGGGCGTCATCCCCTTTCCTGCATGGCAGGCCTGGTCTTCCGTACCCCGGTATGCCTCGGTTTCGGAAATGACATACCTTTCCACTCTGCCCTCTTCATAACTTCTGACGAGCACTTTCCCCAGCAGTTCCGGGGCCACCTGCAACACATCCCGCAGGAAAAAATCACGCTTCAGTCTGGTTTGTTCCATTTTAAAGGTTAAGATAGCTTTGCGACAGTATCAAAGGTTGCCTGTTTTGCCTGTCTCTTGGGCATATCCTAGATCCGTTGCACCTGACCGGCATCAGGGCAGCCTGAACTATTACGCTGCCTTCTTTTTCCTATATGCTATGAAGAAATAACCGGCTATGGCCGCCAGCAACAGCAGGGAACCGGCCAGGGAGACCTTGTTGCCGGTATAAAAGGCAGCGGGATGGAACCTGAATTCCACAGTATGCTCCCCGGCAGGTAGCACCATGGCCCTCAGGATATAATTGGCCCTGAAATGAGGGGTTTCTTTTCCGTCGACAAAAGCTTTCCATCCGTCGGCATAATAGATTTCGGAAAAAACGGTAAGTTGTTCACTCTCTGATTTGTAATTGTACTTCAGGTAATTAGGATGGTATTGCGTTAAGATAATGGTGGCCGTGCTGTCGTTTGAAAAACTCTTTCCTTCGAGGTGGGCGGCAAACCGTTTGTCGATGACCACACTTTCCCTGGTTGTAACCTGGTCGAGTTCCCTGATTTCTTCGTCGGCATCGGCCACAATCCGGTAACGGGGCGAAAACCAGGCATTTCCCCATGCCTGGGGGTTTTGAATGGGCGGACTGTTCAGATCGTATAATATATATTTGGTATTCAGCATATTAAGAGCAGTAAGACCCATAAAGGCGGAGTCTACAGGCTGTTGCCGGCCCAGGGCGCCGATCATTTCTTCCAGTTCGTGCGTAAAATGGTGATCGATCATTTCCTGGTACCTCCGCAGCTTGACCGCGCTGTAACCTCCGACATTTTTATGGAAATAGGAGGCCCGGGCATCCTGCCATGGATTCTGTAAAGGCAAAACCCTGTAGCTGATTTCTTTATCTTTCAATATTTCGGTATCTCCTACCGTAGGAGCATACAGGGCGGTTTCCTGTCTGGGGGTGGTGAAATGACTCTTGTTGAGGTATTTCTTGTCGATCAACCACAGATCGGCGAGGATCAACAATCCCAATGAAGCATAAAACCAGGAAGGTTTTATTTTTTTCATCTGCCACAGCAGAATAGCGCCTGCTGCCAGGGCAATAAACAGAAAGGAGCGGAAGGCCGAGGTCCGGAGCAACTCCCTGCGGTCGCTGGTGACAGCCTCAATAAGCCAGTCGGGATATGAACTGTCGAAGGGTGCCGAAAAATTGCCGGCAAGACCCGGGAGGATAGCCAGAATAAGGGAGAGGCCTGCGGTGATTCCGAAAGCCCATTGGAGGGCTTTATACAATTCTCTTTTTTCCACCTCGCCGCTGCTGATTTCGCGGAGTCCTAAAAATCCCAGCAGGGGTAAAGTAAATACTGCAATGGTGAGGGTCATTTCAGGGGCCCTGAATTTATTGTACATAGGCAGGTAATCGAGCAGAAAACTGGTAAGGGGCATTACATATTTACCCCAGGAGAGGAGAATGGAGAGGAGGGTGGCTCCCAGTAGCCACCATTTGTCAGCTCCCTTAACCACGAATAATCCCAGCACAAAGAGAAAGACGACAATGGCTCCGGCATAATAGGGTCCACTTGTGAAGGGTTTGTCCCCGTGGTAAAGGATGACCTGGCTGATAATCTGGCGCGGATTTTCCACTCCCTTGTTGCGCAGGGTCTTGTAGCTTTCCGACTGAAGTCCGGGATTGGTGGTATGACTTCCGCCCATAAAGTCCGGAATCATAAGGGTCAAGGTTTCAGGGATCCCCTGGCTCCACTGAACGACATAGTCCTTGTCGAGGCCGGAGGTCTGGTTTTCAGAGTTGTGCGTAAGTTCTGACTTTCCTCTGATGGTCTGCTTTGAATATTTGTAGTTGGTGTAGAGATAGGAAAAATTTACTGCCAGTGCGAGCAGCGCCCCGGCAAAAAGCAATCCGGTAGTTTTCAGGAAGGCGGGGATTCTTTTTTCCTTCACCGCAAAGACCAGTTCGGTGATTCCGAAAACGGTTAGGGCCAGCATGCCATAGTAGGTGATCTGGGGATGAGCAGCCATGATCTCCAATGTCAGTCCAGCCGTGAACAGGAGAGCGCCTTTCTTCCGGTCGTAGCGGAAGGCCATCAGGGTTCCGGCGACGACCAGCATCAGGTAGCCTAGGGCGTAGGCCTTGGAGTTGTGGCCGGCCTGGATAATGATGATCAGGTAGGTGGAGAATCCATAGGCCAGCGCACCGGCCAGACTCAGTTGCCGGCTAACTTTCATGGTTCTGAGCAGGAAGTAAAAGGTGACAAGGTAAAGGATGATCATGGAGGCGGGATGGAAGAGCTTTAAAAACCATCCATGGATAATATTCAGCAGATTGCTGTCGTATTTTACGGAGATCATGTAACCCGGCATCCCCCCAAACATCGAATTGGTCCAGATAGCCTCTTCTCCCGTGGCCTTACGGTAGTCGGCCAACTCCTTCGACATGCCCACATGACTCTGGAT
>CAZLDP010000087.1:0-8553 GCA_964558145.1 uncultured Prolixibacteraceae bacterium
GTAATACCTTATCCCCGTCGACAAGGGAATATCCCTGGTCGTAACAGAAAAAATAAACCCTGCCCTGCTGGGTTTTAAACATGTTGGTAAAATAATTGAAATTAAAATCCTTTCCGGCGAGTTCGCTCCTGGAGATCGTTACTTTTCCCGATTTGTTTAACCCGAAAAGCAATGACTGGTTCTTCTTCAGGATACGGTTTACGCGACGGATCGCGTTAGTGGTTTGTCCCAGTTGTTTGTTGTTGTACGTGTTGCGGCACTGGTCACAGCAAAATTTCTGATCCGCCCTTCCATGCAGTGAATCACCACATTCGAGGCATTTCCTTTGGGGTAACATGGTGGTTTTATTTCTTGGTTTTGTAGAGGTTACAAATAGCTTTGTTATTTACCATGTACGGTAATTTGTTGACGGAGTTACACTATTCCCCCTCAGTTATTTAATTTTCTTCCACAGTAGGAGAGCATATACACATTTTTTTACACCTGCTCATCAGCAGGTCCGGTCTTCGGCCGGATGGGCAAAAATGGAGGTATATCTCCCATTAAGTTTATTTTACATAAGGATCGAGTCCAATGAATCCTTCCAGGCTTTTCAGGTAATCGGTCGATTTAAGGTATTTTAAACTCTCTTCCGACATTTTTATCTTCTCCTGGATCCGGGTTTCTTCTTCGGCATCCAGATTGAGGGAGGTTGTCAGGTATTGTTTGAGGTATTTCACGTGTTTCTGAAACAAGGCGATGTCGCTAAGCTGCTTATTCAGGAGTCGCTCGCGATACCAGTCGCTTCCCATC
Source organism: uncultured Prolixibacteraceae bacterium (assembly GCA_964558145.1). GTDB lineage: Bacteria > Bacteroidota > Bacteroidia > Bacteroidales > Prolixibacteraceae > UBA1413. Next base: position 793 of record CAZLDP010000087.1, read on the forward strand.
ATGGAATCACGGGTAAAGAGACTCCTGATATCTGCATCGCTTGCAGATTTACCATGGTAATGGCCATAAGCCATGATATGCAGGATAGCCTTCAGGGGAGGGCAGGCACCTTCGATACTGCCGTCGGCAAAAAAACTCAGGGCAACTTTTTGCTGGGCTTGGGTAATGTTATTGACCCCGTCGACAAATTCCTCCATCCCCTGCAGTTCGGGTTTCAACATTTCTTCATTAAAGACAGCGTCGGGGTTTTCAAATATCCGGCCAAAAAAGTTACGTACAAACTTGCCGGTAATCCGGTACCCCAGTCTCGATGCTAATATCATTTGTCCTTTGTATTCAAAGTCTTCCAGCTTTTCAAGGAACCCATTGGCGATCATAAAAGAGGGATCCACTTCTTCGGTTTTCAGTCTGCTCCACAGCTCCGGTACCAGAAGGCTGATGTCGTGATCTACCCTGTACCGTGGGCCTACGAATCCGGCTGCGGTGGTGAATCCGGGGTACCCGGTGAGGATAAACGATACCAGCGCATTGTTGAGGTCGGTAACCGGGCTGAGGGCGTTAAACGGCCCTTTGGTAAGGGCACCTTCGGTACCCGCCCCGGTGGTGGAAGGTGATTTTCCCGTCAGGCTGCAGACAAAATCCATGAAGAGTTCGGGAAGTTCCTGGTAATGAATGGGATTGTAAACAGCCAGCGACCTGATACCTTTTTCCGGAGGATTATTTCTGCGGCCTGCCAGTACCGAATTGACTGGAAAGAGCACCGGCTTTCCAGGGGGGATTAACCTGAAAAGCTGCGTTCCTGTTTCAGCAATATATTTAGCCCGGTGTTTGACAATGTCGGGCCGGTTCTGCAGGTAACGCACGTTCTTGGAGGGCTTTCCTTCGAAAATCCGGGGATGCGCCGATGAAACGAAATAGGAACAATCTTTTTTGGCAACCACTTCTTCAATCAACTTTTTCATCGGAGGCGTGTATTTGTCGTATTCAATGGCATCCTCCATGATTTTTTCTGCATCGGCTAAGGTGAGCGGCTGAAAATTCGAGATGAACGTACTGGGTGAGGAAAGGTCAATCTCCGCCTGTTTGTCATACCCGCGGTTGATGGCTTCATCGGGTCGCTGGAAAAAGCGGTATTCACAATTGAAGGTGAATTTCAGGGCTGGTTCATTATGGTCGGGAGACAGGAATTGCAGCTTGTGCGAAGGAACTACCGTGGATGCAGTAATGTCATCCTCCATCTGGAGTTTATCGGCGGCAATAAAGTCCTGCCTGAGTTTGAAAGTGCGCCAGGCATTGTCGTTGGTCAGGCCAATCCTCAGGTAACTGGCCACCAGTTTGCGGTTTTTGAATTTAAGTTCGTTCCCGTGTTTTCCGTCAATGATGTCGACCGTGAAGTACTTCCGCCAGTCATTCCCCCATTCCGGTTTATAAAATCTTTTGACAATATGAACCAAACCTTTGATGTAGTGGGGAATACTTTCCAGCCATTCGTTGTATTCAACGGTGTACAGGGCAGGATTCGGGGTAAGCAGTTTGATGACTGAACCCAGCGAACGGGCAGGACTCAGCAGGGAACGGCTTTTTCTCTGGTTCTCAGCAGGATTACGGAATTTGTTGTTGTAATCCTTGTTGATGATCTCCTCCACAATTTTGAAATCGTTTTCGAAATCAGCCGTAAAAAATGGTCCGTAAATAATGGCGTCGTTGATCGATTTGGATATTTCCGACTTGCCGCCTCCTGAAACCGTACAGGGTTTATGGCAAAAGGTACCTTCCGCAACTGTGCCAATCAACCTCCAGGAGGGTACCAAGGGATTCTTTTCCATCCTGATTTTGTAGCCGGCAGGCAGAAAATAAGTGCAGGACGGATTGAGACGGATCGATTGTTCCACTCCCTCCCTGACCCAGGAGATTTTCTGTTCAGCCAGCCTGAAATAGGAATCTTCGGGGACGTAAATGATGTCCTCATACTTTTTGTCTATGGCATATCCTTCGGGAAACACTTCCATCATCTCCCCGAACAACTTGGTCATAGCTTCAAACGTAAGCCCATTCTGTCTGATCTGGCTGTCCTGACGGAATTCATCCCCCAGATTATAGCACGGAAAGGCGATGGCGCCCCCTGCATGTTCTTCCTCGGAATTCCCGAATAAATTGGCCGAATAACTGATCTGGGTTTTAACCTCCTTTTTGGAGTAACCGAAATAATTGTCGGCAATTATGGTGACGATGATGCCGTCCTCAGTCCGGGCGGTGATTTTGAAGGCCTTGCCGTCGTTGTAAAGTTCGTCCTCCTCTTTCCAGCACATCCCGTCTCTGATCTCTCTTTCGGTAGCTTCGCCGGCATGGGGTAATCCCACTTCTTTCTTGGTTAGTTCCACCAGGTGCGGAGCAAGGATGATACAACCGGTATGTCCGGTCCATCCTTCAATATCGAGGGCCGAATCGTTTTCGGGGAGAAACGGATCTCCGCCGTTTCCAAAAATGGATTCCACAAAATCAAGGTTGCTGACCAGATTACCCGGCGCAAAGAAACGCACTTCCATTCTTTTTTGCGGTGATACGCCGGGTACTCCGGGTACTACAACGGGTTTGAGAAGAAGGGATACAAAAACCTCTGCCTTTTCTTCCTGCGTGGAGGTGAAGGGAAGCTGCATCAGTTCTCTGGGAGGATTAAGGGCTGCCTGCAGCAGATGGGAAAAGGTGATTTTAGGAACCGCTTTTTTGTCGTCGGGAATGGGCAATCCTCCCTCTGCAATATGAAAAACCCCTTCGGTGGTTCTTCTGTCGTTCTTAGGATTATGTAATACCCCCTGCTTGATCCGGTAAGAGGTGATAATGCCGGAGTGAAATACATCCTTGTCGGCTGGTAAAGAAAGGGCCCGGGCAATGCCATGGCTGTCGATGATAAAGGTCAGCGAAGGAAGCCGCGGTTGGACCTTCTCCTTGAATTCCGCAAGGTAATTGTCCAGGAAATTTTGGATGCGTTGATCGGCCGGGCAGAGATAGGTGCTCAGCAACCTGTTTTTTTCCCTATGGTTTTTGATCAGATCATCGGCAAGTTCCAGAAAATCAAAACCTGAATTGTTCTTCACCACGGGTTGTCCCAGGGCTGCAAGCTTCAGGTTGATGTATTCATTGACACGTTTGGGATTGCGTATCTCATTCCCTCCATCCTTGTTTAATCCGAATGATTTCTTTAAATCCATGATGCGGCGGTTTCTGTTTACCAATGCTCAAAATTAACCAAAATGTATTGAATGGTAACCGGAATTCACCAACAATTGGGTTTAATAATGAAAAGGTAACAGGCAGGGAAGATCCCCGGTCAGGCTCTCAGCACGCCCATCATCAGGAAGAAGATAATGATGGCCAGAACTGCCGATGCAATTTTAAGCGGATGAGCCCAATTTTTTTTGTAAATGTCAGCGAATAAGGCGGTTAATGCTAATATACCGTTAAAAATTAACATCAGGTAAAAGGGGAGAAACCTTCCTTCAAGGGGAATTTCGTCAGGTGCAAGGACCGGAGTTTCGGTGATGGGATCGGTCATTTCCAACAACTCCCCGGGAACCAGCGCTCCGGAAGCAATGGCAACGGCTGCGTATATACCCAGCCCGGACAGAATCGCGGATCCGATCATTCCGAAAATGGGTTTGCGCTCAGCCCAGGAATAGGTCATCACTGCAATCGCAGCGAAAATAGCCCATTGGGGAACTGTCAATATGGTGTAGTTGCTGATCATTATTTTACTTTGCCGGTGAAGGTTCAAAGTTAAATCATTTTTTTTACCCTGCGATCGCCGGGACATACTCTGGTAAAGATTGTTATTTTTACCCACTGTATGAAAACTAAGAATGATTCTGGTCACCTCAGGCTGCAGGTTGATCCATCTGCGAGGGGTCTGATTTTTGATCTTGACGGCACCATTGCCGATTCCATGCCGGTTCATTTTATTGCATATCAGCATATTTTGAGTGAATATGGTATCCATTTCACCCCGGAGGTCTTTGAAACCATGGCAGGTATGCCTGCTGTCGGAACGATTTTTAAAATCAATGAAATTTATGGCACCCGGTTTGATCCCGAGCAAACCGGAATGGCCAAGGAAGCGGAATATGAGAGATTGATGCACTTGATTGAGCCGATAGAACCGGTGGTATCTCTGATCAGGGAATATCAAGGAAGGATTCCCATGGCGGTAGGGACCGGCGGATATAAAAGACTGGCATGGAAAACTCTTGAAATATTGGGTCTCAGGGACTGTTTTACGGTTCTGGTCTCCTCGGAGGATGTAACCCGGCACAAACCCTTTCCCGATACTTTTCTGAAGTGTGCCGACCTGATGGGGATAAAACCTGAACATTGCCAAGTGTTCGAAGACAGTGCCCTGGGGATTGAGGCAGCGCTGACAGCCGGCATGATGGCTGTGGATGTAACCCGCTTTTATAAGGTGACCACAGGTAAAAAACTGTGAAACAATGAAAAGGTGTCGGCTGGTTAAAAAGGGGATTCATCAGGGAATAGGGATAAAAATGGCGGTGGCCTGCTTGGGTGCAGTTATTCTGCTTGTTGGATGCCGTGGCGGCCACCCGGCTCATCCTCTTCCGGATGACCGGACTCTTTCGTTTGTGTTTTACAATGTGGAGAACCTGTACGATCTGATCGATGACCCCCAAACCAATGACGAGGAGTATCTCCCTTCAGGGAAGAAAAAATGGAATGAGGAAAAATACAGGAAGAAACTGGCTGATCTTTCGTCGGTACTTGCAGAATTGGGAGGTGATGAACTTCCTGAAATTATCGGCTTGTGTGAGGTAGAGAACAGGCAGGTGGTGCAGGATCTGGTCGATGAACCTGCACTGCAGAAAGGGAATTACCGGGTTATTCATCACCACGACCGCGACAGGCGGGGTATTGATCTTGCCCTGGTATACCGCCCCGATGAGTTTACGGTGGAATCTGAACGATTGGTTCCTGTCAGAAGCGCCGGTAAAAATTCCCTGATGCGGGGAATCTTATCGGTAAAAGGGAGGTCGAACAACGGAGAGACCTTCCATATTTTTGTTAACCATTGGCCATCAAGGGAGAATGATGATTCGTCGCGGAAAGAAGCGCGAAAAGAGATGGCCGTTGCATTGCGCCGTCTGGCATCTCCCTTTACAGGTCAGGGTTCCCTTACGCATGTGGTGATCATGGGGGATATGAACGACGAACCTGATGACGAGAGTCTGAACCAGGTACTTGGGGCGGGGCGCCAGGGGGAGAATTCGCCGGCGGGACTGGTCAATCTGATGTACCCTTCGATGGAGCACAACCACGGATCCTACAAATTCCGTGGCGACTGGAAAATGTTGGATAACCTGATCGTTTCGGAATCGCTGCTCGATGAAGAAGGCTACAGGGTTGAAAACAACCGGGGATATGTATTCAGCGCTCCCTGGATGGAGTTTATAAACCGCAGCGGGGAGGTGTCGCCCGACCGAACCTATGCAGGAGACCGGTACACGGGAGGGCCGAGTGATCATTTTCCGGTTTACTTCCGGCTAATAAGATAAGGATGAAAGGCAGATTGCGGAAGGTGGAGGATGGGATTAGTGTATTAAATTTGAGGGAATAAGGAATAATTATTCAACATGGATTTCAGGATTGTCTCTGATTATCAGCCCACAGGGGATCAGCCGGAAGCCATCCGTCAGTTGTCGGAAGGATTGCGCAACGGGGAGAGATTCCAAACCTTGTTAGGCGTTACCGGCTCCGGGAAAACATTTACCATGGCCAACGTCATTGAGGGAGTGCAACGGCCTACGCTGATCCTGAGTCACAATAAAACGCTGGCTGCCCAGTTGTACGGGGAGATGAAGCAATTTTTCCCTGACAATGCAGTGGAATATTTTGTTTCATATTATGATTATTATCAACCGGAAGCATATCTCCCCATCACAGATACCTATATTGAAAAAGATTTGTCGATCAACAAGGATATTGAGAAACTCAGGTTAAGTGCAACCTCATCCCTTTTGTCGGGCAGGAGGGATGTCATTGTGGTTTCTTCTGTCTCCTGCCTGTATGGAATTGGCAATCCCGAAGATTTTCATGCCAATGTGGTCACCTTGGATAAGGGGATGACCCTGGGGCGCAATTCGATGCTTCATCGCTTTGTCGATGCCTTGTATTCCCGCAGCGAAACGGAATTTGAACGGGGAAATTTCAGGGTCAAGGGCGATACCGTGGATATTTTTCCTGCCTATGCCGATAACGCCATCCGGATAATATTTTGGGGTGATGAGATTGAGTTGATCACTTCTTTCGATCCGGTGTCCGGAATGGAGATTCAACAGATGGACCAGGCGGTGATCTATCCGGCCGATATATTTGTGACCACAAAGGAGCGATTGCAACAGGCTATCCGGCAGATACAGGATGATCTTGTCTTGCAGGTCGAATTTTTCAATGAGTCGGGGAAGCCCCTGGAAGCCAAGCGGATCCAGGAAAGGGTGGAGTATGACCTGGAAATGATGCGGGAACTGGGTTACTGTCCAGGGATAGAAAACTATTCCCGGTATTTTGATGGGCGTTTGCCCGGAACCCGTCCCTTTTGTCTCCTGGATTATTTTCCCGATGACTTTCTGACGATCGTCGACGAGAGTCATGTTACACTTCCCCAGATCAGGGCAATGTTTGGGGGTGACCGCTCGCGGAAGGTAACCCTGGTCGATTTCGGATTCAGGCTTCCTGCTGCCATAGACAACCGTCCCCTGAGATTTGAGGAGTTTGAGTCGCTGGTGAACCAGATCGTCTATGTAAGTGCCACCCCTGCCGACTATGAACTTGCCCAAAGCGGGGGGGTGGTCGTGGAACAGTTGATCAGACCCACCGGCCTTCTCGATCCGATGATTGAAGTGAGGCCCTCGCGCAACCAGATCGATGATCTGATGCACGAGATAAACCTGCGGGCTGAGCAGAACGAAAGGGTACTGGTCACCACACTGACCAAGAGGATGGCTGAAGAGTTGACCCGTTACCTGGTTGACAACGGCGTTAAAACCCGTTACATCCACTCCGATGTGGAGACTCTGGAACGGGTGGAGATCATGGAGCAGCTCCGTAAAGGGGCTTTTGACGTGCTGGTGGGGATCAACCTGTTGCGGGAGGGGCTCGATTTGCCTGAAGTTTCACTGGTGGCGATCCTTGATGCCGACAAGGAAGGTTTCCTCCGTTCGGAGCGCTCCCTTACGCAAACTGCAGGAAGGGCAGCCCGGAATCTCAACGGGAAAGTGATCATGTATGCATCCAAGGTGACGGAGTCTATGCAGAAAACCATCGACGCCACAAATTACCGAAGGGAGAAGCAGTTGAAATATAACATAGAAAACAACATCACACCCCGGCAAATTATCAAGCCCACGCGGGAGATCATCGGGTACGAATACCGCAGTGACAAGCAGGATTCCTTTGGCTATTCAGGAGGAGATCTTCACATCGATGTGGCAGCGGACCCGGTGGTTCAGTACATGACCCCGGAAGCGTTGCAAAAAACCATCGCCGCCACCAAAAAGCAGATGCAGGATGCTGCCAAACAGTTGGAATTTATTGAAGCAGCCCGTTTACGGGATGAGATGTACCGGCTCCAGCAACTGCTGGCTGCAAAGATGAAGTAAGAAGACACCGGAGCATCCCGGGAATTCCGCAGATTGCTTATATTTGTTCTTTTCGGGCCACATCATCATGACGCTATGAGAAGCAGAATAGTTTACGGGC
>CAZLDP010000088.1:0-8551 GCA_964558145.1 uncultured Prolixibacteraceae bacterium
TTGTTTAATTGTTTTCATGGCTTTGAGGCAGCACCAAATGGGGCTGCCTTTTTTAATGATCAGCAGAACGTAGCCACACTTCATCGACCGATTTTCTGAGGAATTCGCGGGAGAAATAATCCGGATCCACAATCTTGTCATTCCACACCACCAGGTCCAGGTCAATGGTTCTGGGCCCGAATTTGGGAAGTGAACGGACGCGACCGATTTGCTCTTCGGTGATTTTCAGCCTCTGTTCAAGCTCCAGCTTGGAGAGGTTTGTGGCAATTCTAATTGCCCCATTGATGAAATCGGGCTGGTCGGTAATCCCAATTGGACTTGTTCTGATCATTTCCGAAATCTTTTCAACCGATACCTGTCTGCCCAGCAGCTTCAACGCCAGGGGGATGTTGTTTTCGGGATCAATATTTGAACCTATTCCGATTATTGCCGTGTTCATTGTTCAGCCTCCATTTCAACCGATACCGACTCGGCAAACCTCAGCGCTCTGGGTTTGTCAACCTCCACCCTGACCTTTCGTACCCGTTTGTCCTCCAATATCAGATCTAAAATTTTTCGGGTCAACACTTCAAGCAATTTGAAACGGCCTTCTTCGACCATGGAAATTACCTGTTTGGTTATTCTTTTGTAGTCGTAAATTTCTTCCGGATCATCCTTTTCAAGCGCAGCCGGCGAAATACCGGTCTCAATGTCGATGTTGATGACCACATTCTGCTTATTCACCAATTCTTCAGGGTTGAAACCGATAAAGGTTCTGATTTGCAAATTCTTGATCCGGATATGAGCCATCATTTTTCCAATAATTAAAGTTGGCTGCCGCTTTGTCCCTGTTTTTTTAAAGGAGGCGCTGACCACCGTCGCAGTGGAGCAATTCTCCGGTAAGATACTCATTTCGGAGGAGATAATCAAGGCTGTCGAGGATGGGTTTCAGGCCGCCGGGACGTTTCATGGGGATATCTGCTGCCAACTGCCGGAGATATTGTTCGTCTTTCCCTTCGGGGGCTAGCACGAGTCCGGGGGCGATTGCATTCACCCTGACCGCGGGTCCATAGGCGGCGGCAGCCATCTTGGTGAGCTCCCACAACGATTTCTTGGCGAGGGTATAAGCTGCGTAATCTTCCCTGTTCCCGGAAATCCGGGTGTCGACCATGTTGATGATCATCCCTTTTCCGCAACGGTTGATAAATTCACGCATCAGGATAAAGGGAGCCTTCAGGTTTACAGTCATCTGACGGTCGAAAAAGGAGGTACTGGTCTGTGCCAGCGTACTGCGATCAAATACCGAAGCATTGTTAATCAGCAACTGGGGGAATCCCATGGTTTCCATGACTGCCTGCACTAAATTTTCTGTCTCATGGTCGCAGAGCAGGTCGGCCTTATAAATCATGAATCTTTGTCCGGGATAGCCGTGGGAGAGTTTTTCTGCAAGGGTGGAAGCTTCACGGTTCGATCGGTTGTAGTGAATGGCTACATCCCATCCCTTGGCAGCCAGGTGCTCTGTTATCGCCTTCCCTATACGCTGTGCAGCTCCGGTAACCAGGGCAATCATGGTTTGTTCAGTTTGGATTCTCGTTGTCATTGTCCTGCTTTGGAGTTAATTAATACCTCATTGTGCACAATGGTCAGTTGAACGGAACTTTGCACCTTTGAACCTTCGAACGCCTGAGCGCAGGGCTCATGATTTATTGATACCGCAGTAGTTTGCTCAGGTATTTGCCGATGATATCGAATTCGAGGTTAACCACGCTTCCGGGAATTAAGGTGTGGAAGTTGGTCACCTCCCAGGTGTACGGAATGATGGCCACCTGAAAGGTATTGTCCTGCGAATTAACCACCGTGAGGCTTACACCGTTCACGGTCACCGATCCCTTTTCGACAGTCATGTATCCTTGACGGGCTTTTCCCTTGTCAAAAGCGTATTCAAAAGTATAATACCAGCTTCCGTCGGATTCCTCCACCCGGATGCATGTGGCGGTCTGGTCGACGTGCCCCTGTACGATATGGCCGTCTAACCGGCCGTTTATCATCATGCTCCGCTCCAGGTTAACCTTGTCGCCGGGTTGCAGCAACCCCAGATTCGATTTGATCAGGGTTTCCCTGATGGCAGTAACCTTGTAGGTCAGGTTCTGCATATCGACTGCGACAACCGTCAGGCATACCCCATTGTGCGACAGGCTCTGGTCGACCTTCAACTCACCGGCGTTAGACCAGTGGATGGTAAAGTGGATATTTTCTCTTTCTTTTTGTAGGGACCGGACCTCACCGGTGCCCTCAACAATTCCTGAGAACATAGCGTATTGTTTTATAGGGTATTAAAATCAGCGCAGGACCTCGCCTTCAGTTCATTCCATTTCCCATTCGTACCCTTCTTTGGTATCTTTCACGGAAATACCAATACGGGCCAGTTCATTCCGGATATAGTCGGAGGTGGTCCAGTCTTTGTTGTTTTTAGCCTTTACACGAAGCTGAAGGGTCAGTTCCACCAGTTGGGTGAGGGTTTCAGAATTGGCTCCCCGTGCATTTTCCTCCTTCAGTCCGAGGATGTCGAAGAGGTAAACATGGAAAAGGGATTTAAGTCTGCCCAGATCTTCCTCAGTCACCGAAGCCTTGCCATCACCGATCAGGTTAACCATTCTGACGCCGTCAAATAGATGGGCGATCAAAACCGGACTGTTCAGGTCGTCATTCAGAGCGGCCCGGCAATTTTCCTCCAGTTCGGCCACATCGACGGTAGTGACAGCAGCCGGTGACAATTTGTCGAGGAGCGCCACTCCCTTCATCATACGCTCCAGTCCTTTGCCGGCCGATTCCAGCGCTTCATTTGAAAAATCGAGGGTGCTCCGGTAATGGGCCTGGAGAATGAAAAATTTTACGGTCATGGGAGAAAAAGCCCTGTTCAGCATAGGGTGACTACCGCTGAAAAGTTCATCGAGGGTAATGAAATTTCCCAGCGAACGCGCCATTTTCTGCCCGTTGATGGTAATCATGTTGTTGTGCATCCAATAGCGGACCGACGGATGGCCCAAGACAGCGGTTGACTGGGCAATTTCGCATTCATGGTGGGGAAACTGAAGATCCATGCCCCCTCCGTGAATATCAAAAATGTCGCCCAGGTATTTGGTACTCATGGCAGAACATTCGAGATGCCACCCGGGGAATCCGGCTCCCCAGGGAGAAGGCCACTGCATGATATGGCCGGGGGATGCCTTTTTCCAAAGGGCAAAGTCAAAAGGATTTTTTTTTTCCTGCTGACCTTCGAGTTGCCGGGTGTTGGCCATCATTTCTTCCAGGTTACGGCCCGACAGAATGCCATAGGTGTAGAGGGTATTGTACTTCTCCACATCGAAATAGACCGATCCGTTTACCTCGTATGCAAATCCCTTTTCCAGCAGGCGGCTGATCATTTGCTGCTGCTCGATGATATGTCCCGATGCCCTGGGTTCGATGCAAGGGGGGAGGGTGTTGAGGTCGCTCATGTTCCGGTGGAAGGTGTTCAAATACTTCTGCACCACTTCCATGGGTTCCAGTTGCTCCAGCCGCGCTTTCCTGACGATTTTATCCTCGCCGGTTTCTTCGGTTTCATCTTCGAGGTGTCCGACGTCTGTTATGTTTCGGACATAACGGACCTTGTACCCCAGATGAATTAGGTACCGGTACAGCAGGTCAAACGTAATAGCCGGACGGGCATGCCCCAGATGGGCATTACTGTAAACAGTGGGACCGCATACATAAAGCCCGGCTTTACCAGGAACCAGGGATTCAAAAACCTCCTTCTTCCGGCTCAGTGAATTATACAATAAAAAGGGTTGTTCCATACGGAAAGTATATAACCATCAAACACCAAAATACTACTGCTCTTTACCTCATCCATCCAGTTCCCCTCCGCCCTGAGGGTCAGGGTTACGCTTCGGGATGTTCCCCGGAGGTCACGGCTCCGGTCTCCGATTTGTCTTTGACGGGGGTCTCAGTGAAAACATCGCGGTAAAACAACAAAACCGAAAAAATCCCGATGGTAATTGATGAGTCCGCAATATTAAAAACCGGTCGGAAAAAGATAAACTCACGGCCACCTACAAAAGGAAACCATCCGGGGTAATTACCGGTTAAGATCGGAAAATAGAACATATCAACCACTTTCCCGTGAAGCAGGGAGCCATATCCTCCCCCTTCCGGCAGAAAAGTGGCTACCTGCCCATAACTATGGTCAAAGAGCATTCCATAGAAGGTGCTGTCAATGATGTTTCCCACAGCGCCGGCAAGGATCAAGGCAAGGCTGACCATAAAACCCCAAGGGGTCTCCTTCCGGGAAATCTTAACCAGATACCAGGCAATGACAATGGCTGCTACAATGCGAAAAAGAGTTAGAAACATCTTCCCGTACTCTCCGGCAAACTCAAAGCCAAAGGCCATTCCGTTGTTTTCCACAAAATGGATAATGAACCAATCTCCTGCCACGCGGATTTCCTCCCCCAGCATCATATTGGTTTTGATCCAGAATTTTAAAACCTGGTCGGCAACGATTACCAGAAAAACAATCAGAAGTGCCAGGTTCAGCCTACATATTTTCATGCCGAGGATCAGCTTATTTCTGATTCTTCTTGGCATCGATGCACAACGTGGCATGCGGTACCGCCCGGAGTCTCTCTTTTGAAATCAGTTTCCCGGTCTCCCTGCAGACTCCATAGGTTTTATTCTCGATGCGAATCAATGCGGCCTGCAAATGCTGGATGAATTTGAGCTGCCGTTGAGCCAGTTTACCCGCTTCCTCTTTCGACAAAGTGGCGGCTCCCTCCTCCAGTACCTTAAAAGTGGGGGAGGTGTCCATCACATCATTACCGTCGTTGTGCGTAATGGAATTCTTATACATTTCATAATCCTTCTGAGCTTTCTCTATTTTTTTGATTATCAGCTCCTTGAATTCCTGCAGTTCAGCATCTGAATATCTGGTCTTTTCTCCCATGATCAAATGTTTTTTATTTGGTAACTTTTTTTACTATTATATGGTGCTCCTAAAAGTAGGAAATTTCTCGGCCATTTGAAAGCATTAAAAACAACCAGGTACTGCTATTGTTCATTTTTTCTCCACCAGCAGCCAGGTTTCCGTTCCCTGTTCAATTTCAATCAATTTCGCATTACTCCTGTCGAGTTCATCTACCAGTTCGAGACTGGTGGCCAGGGTTTGAGCGGTAATGTAGGCCTGATGAACCCGCAGGGCTTCGTTCAGCTTTTCCTCTTTTTCGATTTTCAGTCCTATCCGGTCAGTGACCTCAAAACCACTTTCCTTCCTGATATTCTGAATCTTATTGATAAATTCGCGGGCGATTCCCTCCATCCGGAGTTCCGGGGAAATGTGAACGTCGAGGGCGATGGTGAGATTCCCTTCGCTGGCAACCAGCCATCCGGGGATATCTTCGGTGACGATTTCCACATCTTCATCAACCAGGGTGATCTCCGTATTTCCGGCAATCAGCGTATAACTCCCCGATTTTTCGAATTGTGCGATCTGTTGTGTGGTGAAATTTGCCAGCACCTGACTGATTTCTTTCATCAATTTTCCGTACTTGGGACCTATGACCCTGAAATTGGGTTTAATCTTTTTGCGGATAATATCTGATGAATCATTCAGAAATTCGATCTCTTTCACATTCACTTCCGTAAGGATGATATTTTTCACAGCTTCAAACTGAGCTCTGAAATGGTCGTTCAATACCGGAACCATGATTCGGGCCAGGGGTTGTCTGACTTTAATTTTTTCTTTACGGCGGAGTGCAAGGATCATGGAGGAAGCTTTCTGTCCGATTTCCATCTTTTCTTCCAGTTCCTGGTCGATCATTGCCGGATCGGGTTTCGGGAAATCAGCCAGATGGACACTCTGGTCGGGCTCCCTGCCGGTCACCCTGTTCAGGTCGGTATACACCAGGTCGGCATAGAACGGGGCGATCGGGGCCATCAGTTTGGACACGGTCAGCAGACAGGTGTACAAGGTTTGGTAAGCCGAAATTTTATCCTGGTCGTACTCACCTCCCCAGTACCGTTTCCGGCTAAGACGAACGAACCAGTTACTCAGGTTTTCGATGACGAAATCGGTGATGGCTCTGCCGGCCCGGGTTGGTTCATAATTTTCATAGCTATCGGAAACCTCCCCGATCAGGGTATTGAGCAAAGAAAGGATCCACCGGTCGAGTTCGGGCCGTTCCGTCAGGGGAACCTCCTCTTCTGAATACCTGAATTCATCCACGTTGGCGTAAAGGGCAAAAAAGCTGTAGGTGTTGTACAGGGTTCCGAAGAATTTTCTCCTGACTTCATCGACTCCGGCGATGTCGAATTTGAGGTTATCCCAGGGCTGCGAATTGGTGATCAGGTACCAGCGAAGGGGATCGCTTCCATATTCTTCGATGGTTTCAAAGGGATCGACGGCGTTACCCAGCCTTTTCGACATTTTATTGCCGTTTTTATCTAAAACCAGCCCGTTGGAAATGATGTTTCGGAAGGCCACCGAATCACTGATCATACCAGCAATGGCATGAAGGGTGAAAAACCATCCCCGAGTTTGATCCACCCCTTCTGCGATGAAATCGGCAGGGAAGGGGAGCGCTTTTATTCCTTCGGGCAGTTGTTCGTCCGCAACAGCGATTTTCCTTTCGAAAGGATAGTGCCACTGGGCATAAGGCATGGCCCCCGAGTCGAACCAAACATCAATCAGATCAGGTTCCCTGAACATCTTTTCCCCCTGAGAGGAGACCAGTACGATCTCATCGACGTAAGGCCGGTGAAGATCAATCATTCCGTAATTCTCAGGAGTGTATAATCCGACGATGAATCCCTCGCAGGGATTTTTTTCCATAATCCCCGCAGAAATCGATTTTTCGATTTCATCGATCAGCTCTCCGACAGAGCCAATACACTTTTCTTCCTTTCCGTCTTCGGTCCTCCAGATTGGCAGAGGTGTACCCCAAAACCGGGAACGGCTGAGGTTCCAATCTACCAGGTTTTCGAGCCAGTTGCCAAAACGCCCTGTTCCTGTCGACCTGGGTTTCCAGTTGATGGTGTTGTTGAGTTCGATCAGCTTCTCCTTTATGGCAGTGGTGCGGATAAACCATGCGTCGAGCGGGTAGTAGAGCACCGGCTTGTCGGTACGCCAGCAATGGGGATAGCTGTGAACATATTTTTCGATCCTGAAAACTTTGTTTTCCTGTTTCAGCATCACGGCAATGTCCACGTCAATGGAAGGAGTCTCCTCCGTGGCGGCAGGATCGTATTCGTTCTTCACAAAACGACCTGCATAAGGGGAATATCTCTCCACGTTTACATACGCTTGAATAAAGCAGGGATCCAGGTTTTCCAGCGGGAAGAATCTTCCTTTCCGGTCGACCAGGGGCTGGATTTTACCTTCGATATCGACTACATGGAGCGGAACGATTCCATGTTGTTTTCCCACTCTGTCATCGTCGGCGCCGAAAGTGGGTGCAACATGCACAATTCCGGTACCATCGGAGGTGGTAACGAAATCACCGGTGATCACTCTGAAGGCATCACCCATGGGCTTCACCCAGCCGATCAACTGCTCATAGCGCACACCGGCAAGGTCTTTCCCGGCATACGCGTCCAGAACCGAATAAGGGATTTTTTTGGAACCGGGAGTATACACATCAAGCGGCATTTCTGAACAGGAAGGATCAAAGAAAGAGCTGAGCAGATCTTTTGCCACGATCAGCGTGACGGGTGCCCCGGAATAGGGATTGAAAGTTCTGACTTTCAAATAGGTGATTGCTGGACCCACGCAAAGGGCCGTATTAGAGGGAAGGGTCCAGGGAGTAGTGGTCCAGGCCAGAAAAAAGAGGTCGGTATCCACTCGTTCGAAGAGAAATTCGGATTCCTTATTCCGGATTACCTTGAATTGGGCCACGGCAGTAGTATCCTTTACATCGCGGTAACATCCGGGCTGGTTCAGCTCGTGTGAACTCAACCCGCTACCCGCCGCCGGAGAAAAGGGTTGAATGGTATACCCTTTGTACAACAATCCTTTATCATAAATCTGCCGCAGTAAATTCCAGAGTGTTTCAATATACCGGTTGTCGTAAGTGATATAGGGATCATCCATGTTGACCCAGTAACCCATTTGCCGGGTAAGTTCCTCCCATTCACGGGTGTAGCGCATGACCTCGGTGCGGCATGCATGGTTGTATGCATCAATCGAAATGGTTTTTCCGATATCTTCCTTGGTAATGTTCAGTGTTTTTTCGACACTCAGTTCAATGGGCAGTCCATGGGTGTCCCATCCTGCTTTCCGGTAGACCCTGAATCCCTTCATCGTTTTGTACCGGCAGAAAATATCCTTGATGGTGCGGGCCATCACGTGGTGAATCCCCGGAATACCGTTGGCCGACGGCGGACCTTCATAAAAGACAAACCTTTCGCGACCCTCCCTCGTTTGGATGCTCTTGTGGAAGGTGTCGTCTTCTTCCCATCTCCTGCGCACTTCCTTATTGATCCGGGACAGATCCAACTGTTTATATTCCTTAAATTTCAAAGACATCGGTCAATTGTTATC
>CAZLDP010000089.1:0-8475 GCA_964558145.1 uncultured Prolixibacteraceae bacterium
ATCTGGGCTTCCGACAATCTTTGCAGAAGAAAGGTGTACGTTTCGTTGTTCATGTTGAACTCCCTTTCCAGGTTGAGCAGATCCTGTTCCTGCCGGGGGAGGATGCTGAGCTGGGCCTCCATGCGGGCAATCTGACGGTCGATCGATCTGAGGAGGTTTTCCTCCTGGCTGGCAAGTGTTTTCAGGTTGGTGGCGATGGTTATACGTAGGTTCTCCATCTCGGCATCCACTTTTTTCACAGAGGGGTGCTGCGGATTCTGTGTCGAAGCAATGAGCCGCGCCCGCTCTGTGCCCGCTTTGTTATACTCAATGATCAGGTTGCTGATTACCGGATCGTTCACTCCCATGGCTGCCGGTGCAATGATGATCTCCACAGACTTCCCCTCGTCCACGACACCCTTCAGGTACTCGTAATAATTGCTCTTCGCCTGGGCAATCACCCGCTCTTTTTCGTACTGGCCTACGTTGGTCAACATCTGCTGTCCCTGCGAAGAGAGGGAAATCGCCCGGTTACGCGACTGAAATGCTACCATCTGGTTCTCGGATAACGTCAGAGAATCGGCAATCACATTCAGTTGGGTCTGGATGAAATTAATGGTCCGGCTGGCATACTGATTTTTCTTCTCCAGGTTATAATCCTGGTAAACTCCCATCAGCGCCGTCAGAAAATCATTGCCCTTATGCACGTTCCTGTCTTTGAGCCGGACATAGAGAATGTCGTAAGTTACCTGATTCGAAGAAATGGAAAGATTGCTCAGGTAACGGTTCTCCAGCTCTTCCATGGTGTGAAACCTGAAAACAAAATCGGTGAATCCCTTTGGATCGTAATTCTCGGTGAGGAAAATCCTGAATGAGAACTCTTTCGTGGTGTACAATTCTCCGGGCTGCAACTTTCTGGAAATCTCCAGAAGAGGAATGTTCCCGGTCTGCCGCATCTTTGTATAATCATACACTCCCGCCTCCTCTCCCGATGCAGTAATTTGCATGGTTCCGTTGCTGTTGATCTTCAGGTGAAAGTCAACTCCTGTGACCTGTGGATGCTCCTTTTCCCACTCCACGCGAAAAGGACTTCTCTTGTACAATTCAATGTCCTTGACCCTGCCTTTTGAAAAATAACTCACCTCGAATTTTACCTTCTGGAGGGCTTTCCTCACCAAAGGCTTTGAGTGAAGCATTATTTCATGGCTGGTAATCGTTTGGTACATCGGATTCATCCCGAATCCCTGGAGATAGTTGCCGCTCGCTCCCGACAGGGGGGCATAACCGCTCGAATAAATGCTGTTAACATAAACAGAGGTACCCACCTGATAGATGGGGACCGTATAACGGATCTTCAGAAAAGCCAATCCAAGCGCCAGTGCAAGAAAAATAACGAAGAGATACCAGTGACGGATATAGCTGACCATCAGCCTGGTAAAATCAAAGCCATCCTGAACGCGGAGTCCCTTGTTGTTGTCTGTCATGTTGTTGTCCATTGAAACTCCTCCTTTTATTTAAAGGCAAAGAAGAGGGCAACGGCTGAAGCGATCACCGAAATGATGGAAGGCAGAGGACCTGTATAGGGAAGGGTCTTAGTCCCGTAAAGTTTGCTTCGTGGTTCCACATAAATGACGTCTCCCGGCATGACATAATAATACGGGGAGGTCACCAGGTTCGGATCTGACAGGTCGAGCTGGGCAATCAGCTTCCCCTCTTCCGTTTCGCGCACCAGTTTGACATTGTGGCGGTTGCCGTAATCGGTGAGATCACCTGCCATCCCGATCGACTCAAAAATCGACTGCCGGTATTTCATCATGTTGAAAGCGCCGGGGGTTTTTACCTCCCCCAGGACAGAGACTGTCCGGTTGACCACCCTCACAATAACGGAGGCATTTGCCACATGCTTGTGTACCATCGGATTGAGCATCTCCTCAATCTCCTTGATCGTCTTGCCTTCCACTTCCACCCTGCCGATCTGGGGCATGGAAATGGTTCCCCCTTCATCAACTATGTAAGTGATGAAATCCAAGTAATTCTGCCCATAACCACCATACCCCATGTTTATCCCCGATCCCTGCCCGGTAATGTTGAGAAAGGCCGTCATCAGTTCATCCTCCCCGATCACCCGGATATAGAGGTTATCGTTCGATCGCACCCGATACTCCCCGGGTTCCGGACCCCCCCGGTAAACTTCCGTTTCAGGGTTGTGGAGATACGCCAGATTCTTCACAGAAGTGGTGCATGCCGGAAGCAGTGTAACCAGCAAGCCCCAAATGAGCAGTCGCATTCTTTTCATCTACAATGTGTTTAGTCCTTTTTACAGTCTGCATGGAACAACCCTGAACCATTCTTTTATCTTTATTGACGTTTCAACGATTATGGCTGTCACATGAATTGTTTATATTAAATTAACCAGAGGCTCAAAAATAATGATTATTCCTGAAATCAGGCGAAAGAACGATGAATTCTCGGTGAAAATCCGAAAACAGTTAAGTTTTCTCATCTTCGGGCACCTTGGAGTGCAATAATGTCTGCCGGATATCAACTTCTTTGCTATTTTTGTAGTGCCGGCATGGCAGAAGAAAGCCTATGTAACCAGCAACTCCCAGGAGACTCATCACTACAAGGTGTTGTGACTGAGGAGGCGGAGCTTTCATTGAAGCGATAATTTACTAACCGGTAACCGGCAAATTTTCCGAATACGGAATAGCGAATACCTTATTAGAATTGAAGACTACCATTTACACTTCCAGCCGTTCTGCGACAGAGGCTTTTTCCCTTCCCGCGATGTTTCGCGACCTGATGGACGCCCAGTTCCTGGGGAGGCAACTTTTTATCCGTGACAGACGGGCCATGTTCAGGCAGAGCTTCCTGGGAATCCTCTGGGCATTTATCCCCCCCTTTTTCACGGCGGCAGCTTGGGTATTCCTGAACTTGACGGGTGCCGTCAACATCAGCGACACCGGAGTGCCCTATCCGGTTTATGTCTTTTGCGGAACCATCCTTTTTCAGACCTTCCTGGAGTCGCTGAATGCCCCGGCCCATGCCGTGAATGCCGGCAAGGGGATGCTCGCTAAGCTCAACTTCCCGCGCGAGGCGCTGTTGCTGAACGCCTTTTACAACCTGCTCTTCAACCTGGCTTTTAAACTCCTCGCCCTCGTGATTATCGCCCTGGCCTTGCGCTTTTCCTTTGGATGGTCGCTGCTCCTCTTCCCCGCTGGGGTGCTGGGATCCATTCTGCTGGGTTTCAGCATCGGGGTGTTTCTGATCCCTTTCCAGATGCTCTACACCGATTTCGGAAGGATGATCGCCGTCGGCGGACAACTGCTGCTGTACCTCACTCCCGTGGTTTATCCGATGCCGCAGTCGGGGGTGTTGCACTACATCAACAAGTTCAATCCTGTCACCTATGTGGTGGAGGTTCCCCGTGCCTGGTTCACCGGACAGGAGGTACTTCACCTGACTCCCTTTTTCACGGTGCTGGCAATCTCCCTGCTGATCCTCTTCCTCGGCTGGGTGCTGTACCGGATTACCATGCCGATCATTATTGAAAGGGTAGGAGCTTAGGGTATTTCAGATGATAACCTTTCATTCGACATGCAATGTCCAATCTTGGATCATACGAAGAACGGATAAATAGTTTTGACTGGTCCCTGGCTGAAAAAGAACTGGAGTACCGGGATGGGGAGGTGATCAATTTCGGTTGGCATTGCTCCGACCGGATATGTCTGAGGGGAAAAGCAGAGAAAACAGCCCTTCTGTATGAAGATTTTACCGGAATTGAAAAGGCTTATACATTCAATGACCTTTTATTCATGTTAATTTGTGCAATTAGTGGACAATAGATTTAAGAGTGTAGATTTTTTGACCACAGAATACCCGGGAATTTTGTATATTTTCTTAACAGAGAACAACAGCCAGTTAAAATTACACCAATTTTGCTCAATTCACTTGATTTAGGAGAGGCTGCTGTAATACAGCTTGCAATCGACAGACAAATTCCGGCTGTCTGTATTGATGAAGCAGCGGGAAGGCGTACCACAAAAATCATTTTGCCCCTCGGGATCAGTTTCTACGTCTTTATAACCCTGAGCTACATCCTGGATATTTATAAAAAGAGCCTTTCCGCTCATAAAAATGTAATGGAGGTCTTGTTGTCGCTGGGATTTTCCCTGATCCTGCTGGCCGGACCCATCCAACGTCCTTCCACCTTGCTCCCGCAGATCACCCGGAAGCGGGAATTCAATTATCAACTGGCGGTGGACGGATTAAGGCAGATTCTGTGGGGACTCTTTGCCAAAATTGTGATCGCTGACAAGCTGGTGCCGCTGGTCGATGAGTATATTACTATGGGTTAATTTTGATCATCTTTTTCTATGGCGGGAAAGAACAACAGTTTATTTATTTTCAATTTTAAAAATCGATCTTTCTAAACTTTTCAATTTTCCATTATTTTCCATTATTAGCCATTATTAGCCATTATTAGCCATTATTAGCCATTATTAGCCATTAACCACAGCAAGTGCATACTATGAAATATAATCCTTTTCGACCAAATAGTATCGTGACACCAGAGATGTTTCAAGGCCGTAGAGAAGAAATAAGGTTCATTGAACAAAGTTTGTTTCAGACAAAGTTTGGAAATCCCCAGCATTTTTTGGTTGAAGGGGAAAGAGGTTTAGGCAAATCTTCTCTTTTTTTAATTGTAGAACAGCTTGCTACTGGTAAGCTTAACCTGAGTGATGGCAACAAGGCAAACTTTATTGTCATCAATGTTGAACTTGATGCGACTCAAACATTTTTTGAAATTCTGAAGTGTCTGGCAGCAGATTTAAAGCGGGTACTTTCAGAAAGAGAAAAAGTAAGAACCTTAGCTTCCAACGTATGGAATTTCCTAAATAAATGGGAAATACTTGGAGTACGATTTCATAAAATTGATGAATCTCTAATACAACCATACGAAGTTTTAAATGAACTCGTAATCAGTCTTTCGAATGTTATAAAACAAGCTGGTAATGAAATAGATGGGATTCTGATCCTGATAGATGAAGCAGATCGCCCTGCTGAAAAAGCTTCTCTTGGTGAATTGATAAAACTCCTGACAGAAAAATTGACAAAAAGAGGATGCGACAGGGTTATCATCGGAATGACTGGGCAACCTGGATTAATTGAGAAACTGAAAGCAAGCCATGAATCATCTTCACGAATTTTTACGAATATAATCCTGAAACCTCTCAGTGACAGTGAGAACAAAGCTGTTGTCTTAAGCGGATTGAAAGAATCGAATGCTAAAAATCCTTTTATTACGACCATTGAAGAAGAGGCGCTTGATTTGATATCTCATCTTTCAGAAGGGTATCCTCATTTTTTGCAGGAGTTTGCTTTTAAATCCTTTGATCAGGATGTTGACCATATTATTTGTACTGAAGATGTTAAAAATGGTGCTTTTGGTGTAAATGGGGCCTTGAATCAATTGGGGTATAAATACTTTAATAATTTGTATTTCAACCAAATTGGTTCTAATGAATATCGAAGGGTACTCCAGGCCATGGCACAATTTTCTGATAATTGGGTAGACCGTGAAATGATCAATCAAGTGATCAGCATTAAGGAACATACATTAAATAATGCATTTCAGGCTTTGAAAAACAGAAATATTATCCATGTAAACCCTGCACAAAAAGGACAGTTTCGTTTACCTACAAAATCTTTTGCGGCGTGGATAAAAGCATATAATGTTCTGGATTATAACCCGATTAATTAGGCTAATGCCCCAAAACACATTCAGGCCAAATGACCAATGACGCCCGCAGGGCAAATGACGCGCGAAGCGCTAATGACCATCGAATGACCTTTTATATTTGTGATTATTTGTGTGCATTTGTGGACAAAAAGAATCTTTGTGGAACCGACAACCGACAACCAGGACAACAGCGAAGCGGACCCGCCTTCTCAGCCTTTGAGCTGATTCGGCGGGCGAAGCAACTATGACAACCACGACAACCCTTTCCCATGAACGATGATATTCTGATCCGCGTCGACCACATCTCCAAAAAGTTCTGCAAAGACCTGAAGCGTTCCCTTTGGTATGGGCTGAAAGATGTCGCCCTCTCCCTGAAAGGAAATGTGGAACATCGCAATCGATTACGCAAAGATGAATTCTGGGCGGTAAAGGATGTTTCCTTTGAACTGCGCAGGGGGGAATGCCTGGGGCTGATCGGCCACAACGGCGCGGGTAAAAGTACCCTGCTGAAGATGCTCAACGGACTGATCACCCCCGATCAGGGTACCATCACCATGAAAGGCCGGGTGGGCGCTTTGATCGAACTGGGTGCAGGCTTCAACCCCATCCTCACCGGCAGAGAAAATGTTTATAACAACGGGGCGGTGCTGGGTTTCACCAAAGAGGAAATCGACCGGAAATTTGACGCCATCGTGGACTTTGCTGAAATCGGTGAATTCATCGACACCCCGGTGCAGAACTACAGTTCCGGAATGAAGGTACGGCTGGGTTTTGCCGTTGCTGCACAAATGGAACCCGACATACTTTTGATTGACGAGGTATTGGCTGTGGGAGACATGGGTTTTCAGTTTAAATCGCTGAATGCTATGAGCGAAATCATGAAGAAATCGGCAGTGATCTTTGTTTCACATACAATGCAGCAGATTTACAGGGTTTGCTCCGAAGTCATGCTGTTGAATCACGGTTCGGCCATATTCCATGGGAACCAGATTGGCAGGGGCGTTGAAATGTATCTCAGCCGGTTTGCCAGGCAGGGAGCCCAGGTAGCGGGAAGCGGAGAGGCCGTCGTAAAAGATTTCAGCATGAATTCAAAAGGTCTCAGAGAAAACGGGCTTGGAACCATCACCCTGCCCTATGGCGCCGATCTGGGATTGGATGTTGAAATTGAGCTTGATCCGTCGGTTCCCGAAGCGCTGGTGCAGATTGTCGTTTGGAATCAGCAGATGCTCCCTGTTATGGATATTGTAGGAACCGGCCTTGAGGGATACTATTTCAAACGTAACGCGACCGGCAGGCACAAATTTCATGTTGACATCCCCCGTATCACCCTTAACTATGGAAACCACTATTTCAGTGTGATCATTATATCCCCCGATGCCGGAAAGGTATATTGCCGCCACGACAACGCGGGGGTCATTCAGGTGATCGCCGATACCATGAGCGGGGCGCATCACTTATATGAAGCCGACTGGATAGAAACTACAAAACTTTAAACTACAATTTTATGAAGGTTGTAATACTAGCTGGTGGATTGGGTTCAAGGCTTTCAGAAGAAACTCACCTGAAGCCAAAACCCATGATAGAAATTGGGGATTTCCCCATTCTGTGGCATATTATGAAAATATATTCCTTTTACGGCTATAATGAGTTTATAATCTGCGCAGGATATAAAGGATATATGATCAAGGAATTCTTTGCAAATTATGTATTGAACAATACCTCCGTTACCTTCGACCTAAAAGAGAGCAGGATTATTTACCATGATCAGGAAATCGAACCCTGGAAGGTGACAGTTGTTGATACTGGCGCAAACACTATGACTGGTGGAAGGATAAAAAGGATCCAAAGATATATTGGGGATGAGCCCTTTATGTTAACTTATGGAGACGGTGTGGCCAATGTGAGTTTATCGGAATTGGTGGCAGCACACAATGCGTCGGAGAAAATGGCAACTATGACTGTCGTTCAGCCCGGTGGCAGATTTGGTGTAGTCAATGTAAAGGAAGATGGAACAGCCGCTTCATTTACGGAAAAGCCCAAAGGAGATGGGAATTGGATTAACGGTGGTTTCTTTGTTCTGGAACCGGGAGTTTTCAATTTATTGGCGGATGATAATACCATTTGGGAACAGCAACCTTTGAATACGCTGGCAAATAATGGTCAGCTTAACTGTTATAAGCATAAGGGATTCTGGCGCCCCATGGATACCTTGAAAGATAAAGGTGACCTTAATAAATTATGGGACACTAACCAGGCAGAATGGAAAATATGGTAACTATACAGGAACTGGAAAGAACTTTCAGTCGCAAGAAGGTACTGATTACCGGAGATACAGGGTTTAAGGGGTCCTGGCTCTCCCTTTTGCTGCTCAGGTTAAATTCAAACGTTTATGGGTATTCTCTGGATCCTCTTCGACCGAACGACAACTACTGCACAACGCATTTGCATAAGCACATTAACCATGTAGCTGGCGACGTAAGAGATCGGGAAACCCTTAAACGGTATTTTCAGGAGGTAAGGCCCGATTTTGTGTTTCACCTGGCAGCACAGCCCCTGGTGTTGGAATCTTACCGGAATCCCGCCTATACGTTTGAAACCAACCTGATGGGAACCGTCAATTTTCTGGAAGCACTTAGAAATACAACAGATATAAAGGCTGCAGTGGTAATTACCAGCGATAAATGTTACCGCAACAATGAAGGCCTCAGAGGGTATCAGGAAGATGACCCGATGGGAGGCGATGATCCCTATAG
>CAZLDP010000090.1:0-8429 GCA_964558145.1 uncultured Prolixibacteraceae bacterium
CGAATAATGGCGCTTGGAGAAAGGGCTTTCTCATCCCGGTTACGGGCCAGCATCTTCTCCCTGATTGTACGATCTGAAGCAACGGTGACCGGCTTTACCGGATTGCTTAAAAAGGCATAATCGAATCTCCTTTGCCTGACCTGATGAGGCGAATGGTATATCAACTGAAAACCGTACCGGCTCAGTTCACCCCCAGCGACGGCTTCCCTGACAGTGCTCCAGGTTGCAGTAACCTTTCGTGCCCGTTGGATCAACCGGAAAAAATAATAGGCATACATGGCGTCCTGGTCATCCATGCCCGGAAGACCAAAAGCTTTACGCAGACTGTAAGGGATCATGGAAGGAGAGGCGGAAGCCCGTGGCCAGACATCTTCGTTCAAACCGATGATCAGCAGATTATCAAAATCGAGACAGCGGGTTTCAAGAATGCCCATCACTTGAATACCCGAAAGCGGTTCCCCCTCAAAAGGTACAGATTCCTGATTCAGGTACTGAATCATCACTTTAAAGAAAACGGTGGGGCTTATCGAAATCTCTCCCGAAAGGAGCGCTTCCTGGATCACGGTATTGAGTTTTTCCACCGCTGAAAAGACATGGTAGATCATTTCCCTGCTTACAGGATTCTCCTTGTCGCCGGTACTTTTCTCATACAATATTCTCAGAATCTCTAAGAAATAAGCGCCGTAATCCTCCACCTTTTGGGGGAGGGCAAAGAGATGACGATGCAGTCCGGAGAAGCCAAGTTCTTCGGGTGACAGGTAAATCTTATTAGAAGCCCTGATCAGCTTCAGACCTTCCGCTACCTTTTCCGGCTCAAAATCGGCCAGTACGGGGTGTGCCAGCACAGGTTCCACCAGGCGGATATAGAGTCCTTTCTGCACGGATGCTCCCGATGAAGCGCTCCCCATCATTTGGGCCACTGCCATCAGAAAATTGACCAGAGGCGCGTTCCGTACAGGGTAACCCATGGTCACGTTCACCTGTCCTGCCAGGGTAGGAACCGCTCCAAGTACCGGGAAAAGCAAGGATTCGTCGGCAAGTACAATGGCGGTGTGGTCAAAACCTTTTTCGCTATGCACCGCTGTTTCCCCGAAAAAAGGAGGAATGATTTGTGCCTGTCCGATTCTGGAAGGGACGGCAACCAATTCAATCGATTTAGGTCCTTTGAACTGGTCTGCATCCAGGGAGAAATCAGGCGGCGGGGGAAAAAAATCCAGATTTTCACGGATAAAACGGCCGGCAGTATGGTAGGGATCATCCAGATAAAAGCGATCATAATCCCATAGAAAGAGAGCACGGTTTTCATTTTGAAGAAGGGAGAAAAGTCTCTTTTCGCAACTGTTCAGGGCATTCAATCCCACGAAAATGTAACGTTCAAACTCCGGTTTGATTTGACCGTCCAGCCATTTGTCAATTCCGTCGCGCATGATCATCCCGCCATACCCGAGTCCGCTTGCCCGCAATTTTTCCCTGAAACGCCGGTATATTACGGGTAACTTGTTCCATACCGCAACAAATTCCCTCTCATGCTGATATTTTTCCCAGGTCCGCAAGGAGCCCAAGAACTGCTCCACGATCCTTTTCTGTTCCGGTGTCAGATAATCAAAACTGTTTTCAATCACTTTCAGTTCCATCAGATTCATAAAGAGATCATCAGCATCCACCCTGTATTTATCGATATCGTCGAAATCAGCCAATAAGACTTCTCCCCAGAAATAGAAATCATCGAACGATTCTGTGGTTCCTGTCTCCTCAGCATAAATCCGGTATAACCAGGTGATCAGTTTCAATCTGATACCGGGAACCAGGTCGGAAAATGACCCCATAAGTTCATTGATGGTGGTAATGCGCGGGCCTATTACCGGTTTGACAAGCTTTTTTTTCAGATAGGCGGTAAAAAAGAGTCCTGACCTCCGGTTGGGGAG
This sequence comes from uncultured Prolixibacteraceae bacterium, assembly GCA_964558145.1. Lineage (GTDB taxonomy): Bacteria > Bacteroidota > Bacteroidia > Bacteroidales > Prolixibacteraceae > UBA1413. The sequence continues at coordinate 1,926 of CAZLDP010000090.1, forward strand.
AACAATGCAAATTTTAGGGAAATCCGCTGAATAGTGTTGACAGATGTAGGAAGCGACGGCTTCCAGGAAGCGTTGCATAGTCAAGGAAGATGGTTCATTTCAAACAAAAGTAGTGATTCTATCCAATAGCGCTGAATTTTTCTTTTATGCTGACAAGACAAAGAGAACAGATGGAGTCAATGCGCTCGCAGGAATTCAATAATCCTGAAAAACTTAATAATCATTTGACATTCTAAAGGATTTGATGTTCTATCTCTCTGCTATTTTTGCCCCAAAATTGAACTGATGGGCTTACACGTCGATCCAAGAGCAAAAGGGCTGATTTTTGACCTTGACGGGACACTCTCCGATTCCCTGCCTGTCCATTTGGCCACCTGGAACAAAATAGGAAGCTCGATAGGTTTTGTCTTTAATGAACGGTTGGTATACGAATTGACTGGGATGCCCACCATCGCATTTGCCCAAAGGATTATTCAGGACAACGGCTTGCATGTATCTGCCGCCGAACTGGCTAAAATGAAGCAGGAAGCCTTCTGGGAAGCCGTACACCTAGTCAGACCTGTGGAACTGGTGGTCGAAATCGTCAAAACCTGGCACGGGAAACTTCCCATGTCGGTGGGTACCGGCGCCAGCCGGAAAAGCGCCACCATGCAGCTCGAAGAACTGGGATTAACTCCTTATTTCAATTTTATCATCACCTCCGACGATGTCACCCGCCATAAACCACACCCCGAAACATTTCTGGAATGTGCCCGGTTGATGAAGGTAGCCCCCTCTGCATGTCAGGTGTTCGAAGACGGCATCCTGGGAATGGAAGCCGCCCGCACCGCAGGGATGATGGTGACCGATGTCAGACCTTACATCAACTACGGCAACTGGGCTTTATCCTGATCATTTGCACTGCGCCTGTCCTGGAAATCCGGCTTGCAGCCGTAGTTTAAAGTGCCGAAAATGACCCTGAAAAACTATAAAATGCCTATCACCAGCCAAAAAGCGGGTAATTCCTCATCATCAGGTTGACTTTGTCTTTTACGCCAGCGGCAAAAGCTTCATCGCCCACATGGGCAATGACCTCATCGATCATACCTGCAATGACAGGCATCTGTTCTTCGGTAACCCCTCTGGTGGTAATGGCCGGTGTGCCCACCCTGATACCGGAGGTAAGAAAAGGTGAACGACTGTCAAAGGGAACCATGTTTTTATTGATGGTAATGTCGGCTTTTCCCAGGATAGCTTCAGCCTGTTTACCGTTGATGTCGGGGTACTTGGTACGCAGGTCAATCAGCATGGAGTGGTTTTCGGTTCCTCCTGAGACAACCTTATACCCCATATCGATGAATGCCTGAGCCAATGCGGCGGCATTTTTCTTCACCTGTACCTGGTATGTTACAAAAGAAGGATCGAGCGCTTCGCCAAAGGCGACTGCTTTGGCTGCAATGACATGTTCAAGTGGTCCCCCCTGTTGTCCCGGGAAAACGGCAGAGTCGAGAAGCGATGACATTCTCCGGATCTCTCCCTTTTTGGTAGCAATCCCCCAGGGATTGTCAAAATCTTTGCCTATGAGGATGATCCCTCCACGAGGTCCCCTCAGGGTTTTATGGGTGGTGGAAGTCACGATATGTGCATGTTCCAGGGGATTATTCAGCAATTTAGCGGCAATCAGACCCGCAGGATGGGCCATGTCGATCATTAGGATGGCCCCCACTTTATCGGCTATCGCCCGCATTCGTGCATAATCCCAATCACGGCTGTAGGCTGAAGCCCCTCCGATAATCAGTTTGGGTTTCTCTTGAAGCGCCAGTTCCTCCATCATGTCGTAATCCACCAATCCGGTTTCCTCCTTTACATGATAAGCTACCGGACGGTAAAGGATCCCTGAGGAGTTGACCGGGGAACCATGGGAAAGGTGTCCCCCATGAGCCAGGTTGAGCCCCAGAAAGGTGTCACCCGGCTGAAGAACGACACTCAAAACCGCTTGGTTGGCCTGGGCGCCGGAATGGGGCTGCACGTTGGCCCATTCGGCGCCAAACAACTCCCTGATACGGTCAATGGCCAGTTGCTCTGTCATATCCACAAACTGACAGCCTCCATAGTACCTCTTTCCCGGGTAACCTTCGGCATATTTATTGGTCATCACCGACCCCATGGCTTCCAGTACCTGATCACTCACAAAATTCTCAGAGGCGATCAGTTCAATACCGGATAACTGCCGGTCCTGCTCTTTCCTGATAATTTCAAATACAAGCTGATCCCGTTTCATTTCCTTTTTAATTTTAGAATTTTAACCTTAACTGTGTTTCCCATCCCTGCCTGGCCCCGAACCGATGGGATTCTTGTGGACGTTCAGGGCGCTCAAATGTAACATTTTTTCCTGCCTCTCTGCACTGGATATCTCCTAAAACATTATTTTTAAATTCAGGATGAATGGAAAAGATCAACTTAACGCATCGGCTAAATGGAGTAACCGTTCCCTCCTGCTGGAAGCGCTGTGTCTGCTCTCCTTTGCCGGAAGCAGCATTGGGATGCTCCTTTATCTGGCAGCGGCACTTTTTTTCGAAGAAACGGAAAAGATCATCACACGCTTCAGCGGGTTTGACCAAACAGGACTTCTCTCCCCCCTCTACTTTGTATTGATGGGAGGATTCCACCTCCTCTCTTTGACCGGAGTATACCGGATGTGGCAATTCAGGAAATCCGGATTATTCATTTACGCACTGGCCCAGCTTTCGATTTTCTTTCTCCCTCTTCTATGGATCGGGAAAGAGGCCTTTTCTTCTGTTGCACTGATCTTCACCCTCCTGTTTTTGTCCGGATATGCCTTGTGCTTCCGTCACTTCAGGGATCACTCACTTGAAAACTCCCGCACATTGTCACGGTAGTCGGAAAAGACAGTGGCCTTTGACAAGAACCCGATGTATTTACCTTCATCAATCACAGCGAGGTTATAACGCTTCGATGTTTCAAACATCTTAACCACCTCTTCCATGTTGTCGCGGGGCGAAACATAGTATTTCGGCATGTACATCAAATCCTTAATCCGGACCACATCATAAAGGTGTGTCTGAAAGATGAGGGAACGGGTTTCGCTGAGTTTCACCATCCCCTTCATGTACCCGTTTTCATCCACCACCGGGAAGAGATTCCGGTGCGAACGGGAGATGGCATTGACCAGGTCACGAAGGGAGGCATCCGGGCGGAGTATCACGAAATCGGTTTCAATCAGATCGCGCGTATTCATCAGCAGCAGCATGGCTTTATCCTTGTGATGGGTTATCAGTTGGCCCTTGAGCGCCAGTCTTTTGGCATAAATTGAATGGGGTTCGAAGGGCATAATGGTCAGATACGATACGGTAGAAGCGATCATCAGAGGAATAAAAAGTCCGTATCCGCCGGTCACTTCTGCAGTAAGGAAGATCGCAGTGAGAGGGGCATGCATCACTCCGGCCATGAGGCCGGCCATCCCGGCCAGGGCAAAGTTGCCTTCGGGGAGGTTGAGTTTGAAAAAGGTGTTCAGGGCAAAAGCCAGCCCATAGCCGGTCACCGCTCCCACGAAAAGAGTGGGTGCAAAAATGCCGCCGATCCCTCCTCCCCCGGTTGTGGCTGCCGTAGCGACAACTTTCACAAGGAGGATGATCAGGATAAACAGAAGAAAGAGATGGGGATCATCATTCCATCCAAAAAATACTGAATTGTTCAGCATCTCCACGCCATGCCCGCTGAAAATCCGTGTGATCGTGGTATAACCCTCACCCCACAACGGTGGAAAAAGGAAAACCAACATGCTCAGAATGACACCTCCGACAGCCAGCCGGACCACCGGACTCTCCATTTTCCGGAACTGTTTCTCCTGCCACATCACCGCACGGATTACATATAAAGAAACCGCACCGGCAATGATCCCCAATATAATATAATAGCCTATGTTTTTGGTGGAAAATGCGCTGACCAGGTCAAACTGGAGTACCATGGCGCTTCCCATAAAGATATAAGAAAGGGAAGCTGCTGTTACAGAGGCAATCAGCAGAGGAATCAGGTAAGCCATGGTCAGGTCTAACATCAGTACCTCCAGGGTAAACACCAGTCCTGCAATCGGGGCTTTGAAGATTCCGGCAATGGATCCGGCAGCACCACAGCCAATCATCAGGATCACATACTTGTAATTCATCCTGAAAAGGCGTGCCAGGTTGGAACCAATGGCGGCTCCCGTCAGAACAATGGGAGCCTCCGCTCCCACAGATCCCCCTAAGGCAATGGTCATGCTGCTGGCTACCATCGAACTCCAGGTATTGTGCCGCTTTAGACGCCCGCTCTTTTTCGAAATCGACCACAGGATCTTGGATACTCCATGGTTGATATCGTCCTTCACAACGTATCTCACAAAGAGATATGTGATAGAAATACCCAGCAGAGGATAAGCTAAAAAGAGGAGATTAAAGGTGTTGGCCGGAAACATATTGGTCAGAAGGAGTTCTACCAGGTGGATCAGTTTCTTCAGAATCAGCGCGGCTGTACCGCAAGCCAAACCCACTACCAAGCTGAGAATGTAGATAAAGCTCCGTTCATTGACATGGGCAGACCGCCAGGAGAGTAGCCGGTCAAACCAGATCTCCTGCTTGTTTTTCATCCGTTGAAACCATCTCCTTAGCATCTCCTTAAAGGTGCAACTTTTTGAGGTGTCCACCAAGTCAGTTCTTTTTCTTTTTAAAGATCTTTTTGATGATCTCCCAGGCAGGTTCTCTTTCATCGCGGGAATCGCCTGAACGACCCTTGTCATAATCCTCCTCCTTACGGACCTGGGAGTTTTTCTCCTTTTTCCTGAATATTCCGAAGAATCCGAAATCATCGTCCAGTTTGTCCACATGGCTGGGCATGGAATTCATCTCAGCTACAAGGAACGAGTCGGGGGTCGCGAATTTGAGGTTTGCCAATGGCTTGAAGCGGCTATCGGCATAGGTTTGACTGAAGAAACGACCCACCACGGGAAGAGCAGAATAGGCGCCCTGACCGTAAGCCATAGTCCTGAAATGGATGGCAGGATCGTCGGCGCCCACCCGGCAACCCGCGGTATAACCAGGGGTATAGCCGATAAACCATCCATCTGCATTTTCCTGCGTAGTTCCTGTTTTTCCGGCAAACTGACCGGGTACCTGGAATTTTGATCGGAGGGCATGGCCCGTACCCTCATCCACGGCAGCCTGCAGCATGTTGGTGATGATTCTGCAGTTCTCGGGATCTACCCTGCGCTTACCAGGGTGAGGAACTTGGAACAGGCCAAGCTGATTTCCCTGGCTGTCCTCCACCGACAACAGCGCATAAGGCCTGACCACTTTCCCCTCATTGGCCAGGGTAGCATACGCCCCCACCATTTCCAGAAGAGGCACGGATGCCGCCCCAAGTGCCAGAGATGGAACCTCAGGCAACCCGGTTTGAATTCCAAGATCACGGGCGGTCCTTAGGGCAGCTTTGATGCCGGTTTGCATCATCACATCCACAGTCACTGTATTGATTGACTTGGCCAGCGCAGCTTTCATGGTGTAATATCCCGAATACCCCTCGCTTGCATTCCCCGGGGTCCAGCCATCATACTCCTCATAGGTCTGGCTTTCAGCAGAATAATAATCTGTCGGATCAAGACCCTGCTCCAAAGCTGCCAGATAGATTAACGGCTTGAACGTTGATCCCACCTGCCTTGGAGCCAGGATTTGATCGTATTTAAAAAACCTGAAATCAATTCCTCCTACCCAGGCTTTGATGGCACCGCTCCCATTTTCCACCACCACAAAGCCGGCATTGAGCATAGAGAGGTAGTGCTTAACCGAATCGAGCGGCGTAGTTTTCACCGGTTTCAGTCCATTCCAGGTGAAGAGGGTGGTCTCAATGGGAGACTTGAACTCTTCCATCACCTGTTTGCGGCTCTTTCCTGCAGCCAGGCCCCGTTTATAACGGTCGGACCGTTGGACAGCCCGTTCAAGGACGGAAGCATCCTGACCCCAGGGTACCTTTCCCTTCCAGTGTTCATCAAATAAAACTTGCAGTTGCTTCATCTGCTCTCCCACTGCCTCCCGGGCATACCGCTGCAGGGAATAATCAAGGGTGGTATAAATCTTCAGACCATCGGTGTATAGATTGTAGTGCTCACCGTTTTCTTTGGTATGGCTTAAGCACCATTCCATCAGAGCCGGACGGATGTATTCCAGAAAATAAGAGGCAGGTCCCTGGTTGTAGGTGATCAGGCTGTAACGGAGGTTGAGGGGTTCCGCCTTGTACTTTTTCCCTTCGCCGGAGGTCAGGAATTTCTCCTTCACCATTTGATCAATCACTATATTGCGCCGTTCCAACGACCTGTCAGGATGTAAACGGGGATTAAAAAGATGGTTGGCTTTCAGGACACCCACCAACACGGCCGCTTCGGGGAGATTAATCTCTGCCGGGGATTTGCTGAAGAAACGTTCAGCAGCCACCTCAATTCCGAAGATATTTTCCCCGAAGGGCACTGTATTCAGA
>CAZLDP010000091.1:0-8402 GCA_964558145.1 uncultured Prolixibacteraceae bacterium
GATCGGCCCTATGTCTCAGGGCGTCCCCCTGGCACATTTTTAAAAACTCCGCCTAAACGAAACAAAAGGCATCATTGGAAATAAAACCAGTTGTTTGAAGTTTCCATTGCCATCCTTGTAAATGCTGTATGGATTTTTCTGTTGTACACATTTATAACCCCCAACGACCAGGTTCGAAAACCTTTAGTTTGTTTTCTTTGCATGTGAAACCCAAAATCAAGGCGATGGTATAATTTTGTCCGGGCATTGTTGGGCTGATTGTAATAATCGAGATATGAAAAGTCAAATTCATAATTTTCCTCATTAAAAACAGGCATCCCACTTTTTATTGATTGGGTCGGCAAAGAAATTGGAGAACCCGAATGAAGCGCAAAATTTCCTGAAAACCATCTCTTTTTTTGTTCATTTTCCTGAACAGTCCAAATGCCAGTTAATGAAAAGTCGTGCCTTATATCGTAATCAGCCGGAATCCATTGTCCGTTTAATAAGGTAGAAAAAGAGTGTTCAGATTTACTCAAAGAATATTTAAAATTGGCTTGCAATTGTCCGGATACATATCGGGATAAAACATCGAAGCCGTATGCCCTCCCTGTTCCTTGTTCAATAATATCGTACCATTGCGATGATTGATAAAGATTTGACGGGTACAAATAATTACCCGCAATATTTTCCATCCATTTATAGTAAGCCTCTGCATCTATATTAAATTTGCCTTTTTGCCAATTTAAACCTGCCGATGTTTGCCACGATGACTGTGGTTTCAAATTCGCTGTTGCCGGCAACCAAGTATAAGCAGGCATGCCCTGAATACTTTTCGACATGGCAAAAACAGACTGGGTATTGCGCATTGCTCCCATTTTTATGGAAAGTGATTTGCCGGCCTTGTAAATTATGGACAAGCGCGGTTCAAAAGAAAAATAATCAGCTAACTGTTCGCCAAACATACTTGTTCTTAATCCGAATTGAATGTTAAATTTCCCGGGAGAGTAGCCGGAAGAAGCAAATGCAGATAGTTCCTTTTGCTGAACTGTTTGGGAATTCTTTATTTCGTTTTCTATTCCATTACCTGCTAACAGTTTAAACGGAGGTTGAATAGAACAGTACAATCCATCTACTCCAAATTTGATGCTTAAGTTTTGCCCAAGTCCTAAATCTTTGTTGGTTTTAAAACCAAACTCCTTTAATTCCGACCTGTTTCCCCGCGATGATTCATTTTCTAATGAATTAATTCTATTTAAATCAGATTCATTGTACGAACTGAAATAAATCAATGCTTCGTTAAACGAGCCATTTCCTGAAACCGATTGATACCTCGCCGAGGCAATGGTATTTCCCCACCCCTGTTTCATTTCACTTTTCTGAAAATCCGCATCACTTTTAGCAAATAACTTGTCCTGGCCGGAATAAAGACTCAAATAAAAATGGTGCTTCTTTTTCAAAGAAAAATTGGTTTTTGCATTTATATCCATAAAATTGTAACCCATTGCCATGTCGCCATTATTAGCTTTTGAAATTCCTGAATCGAAAATATCCGGCCAGCTTCGCCTTGCGGAAATCAGGAATGACGCTTTGTCTTTAACGATTGGGCCTTCTACAGTAGCCGTGGCGGCAATGGTGCTAAGAGTAAAATCGCCACTTAATGCCTTTCGGTTTCCTTCCTTTACCGACACATCAAGCACCGAAGAAAGCCGTCCGCCATATTCCGAAGATATCCCCCCTTTGTATAACGACACATTTTTTAGTGCCGAACTGTTAAAAACCGACAAGAGTCCAAAAGCATGGTTTAAATTATAAACAGGTGATTTATCCAATAATATTAAGTTTTGGTCGTGCGAACCTCCCCTGACAAAAAGTTCTGAACTACCTTCTTTCCCGGCACTTACTCCCGGAAGCGTTTTTAGTGCCGTCATTATATTACTTTCGCCTGCCAACGATGGCGTATATTTTATCGCTTCGACGGGCAATTCCATTTTACCAATTTGGCTTAAGCTGCTTTTGGATATTTCTGATGCCGAAATAGTAAATTCTCCAAGCTGAACACCGGGTTCTAATTTTATATTGAGAACCGTATCATTTGAAAGGTTAAGATTGAAACGTTTGCTTTTATAACCCACATACGATGCTTCAATAGCAACCATTTCCCCTGCCTCCACATGAATTAAGTAATATCCGTAAACATTACTTATGCCGCTTTTTTGAAGATTGTTGCTGTTTTTAATTGTGGCAGCTTGTAACAATTCCCCCGTTTGGAGGTCGCTTACAATTCCATAAACCTTAACACTGTTTTGTGATGACCCTAATAAGGAAGTTGAGATGAAGAGAACAAACCATATTGAAATTCGAAATGACATGCTTTCCGCTTCTTATTCTTTTCAAAAATCAAATACACTAAGGTCAATCCCCGAAAATATACCGGCACCCCCATTTATATTTGAAAGAAGAAAAATAGGTTGATAAGTAAAAGGCAAATTTACTTCCGGATCGAACGAACGTTGCAGGTAACCACCTTTGTAATACAAGTCGTATTCTTTGGCAGCAGCCACAATATAAAAACGGGTAATTTCACTTCCGCCAATAAAGGCCAAACCGGATTTCAGTTTATTGTCAATTAGATTATCGACCGGAAAACGGACAAAATTTTCATATTCATAAATAAATCCTTCGGGTGACCACGAATCATAAAAACGGTTAAATGAATCGGCAAAAGGAGAATCACAATAGATATTTCTCTTATCCCAACGAATGTTTCCATTGCTGTCCGATTCTCCAATAAAAAGAAAAACATAAAGCGCATGTATTTCAGCACCCATACTGTCAATGTTCAACTCAAATATTTTTGCTGCTCTTTTATTTTCCTTTTTATCTGACTCAACCAATAAAATATCAGGTTTATTAGGCACAACGGTTTTAGCATTCAATGTTTTATAGCCGGGTATTTCAGCTTCAATTTCATAAATATTGCCATTAAAACACGTATCTGTAAATGTGTATGTTCCATCAGTTGAGTAGGTGTAGGATGGTGAGATGGGAACTCCGTTTCTCTTTAACCGAAAAACACCATTTTCAACGGGCAAAAATTCTTTCCCGATGGGATGATTTGACAATGTAAGATTTATTGACAATAAAGAATCGGCACATAAAACGCCATTCAATACCGGGATTTTTTCCGATTCCGGAAGAACTCCGTCATAGTCGGGAACACAGCCAATGCAAAAACAGAAAGTTGCCAGGATTATGAATAGGATTCTCCTCATTTTATAAAAGCAGTTTCTCTTCCGTTATCAATAAAACTATTTTTTACCCAAATTAAAAATCAACGAAAGCTGCAGTATGTTTGATTTTGGCGTGTATGTGGCAGTTGGTTGCGAACCGGTATCTCCATATCCCTGATAATTGCCACCACCAATTATTGTTCCCCCTTTTTCTTTGTTTAAAGTCGTTCCATATTTCAAAGCAATGTCTATAAATGAAATTTTATAAGCAGCTTGTAAAAACAGGCTGTGGTCAATTTCGTTCACAGGCAGGTCGCCTGCCACCATAAACGCAAATTCATAACCAGCGCCGGCATAAAACTTAGGCAGGCAATAGTTCAATGCGACAGGTGCAGAGAGGTAAGCAGCATTTCGTTTCTCATCGATATCAACCATGAATTTCTCATTTTTGTATTTTACATTTGATGCTTTGTTGGTTAACAGGCCTTCTATCGACAAGGCAAATGTTTCATTAAGTTTTGTATTCCAGGCATACCCCAGTTGAAATCCCGGCAAGGCGGAGTAATCTATATCGTTTGCATCATGATAAAATGTATAATTTGCACCAACTTTGATTCCTTTGGCAGGTTGAGCAAAGGATTGAATGCCGATAACACAAAAAAGCCAGCTAACTAAAAGAATTTTAAAGATGGTTTTCATGATTTTGATTTTATTTCTCAAATTTAAATTTTTAATGGATTACACAAGGCACCTGAAACATTTATTAGTAAGCTTTGCGGTGCACTTATGAAAAATTAACATTTTTACGTGGCAAAGAGAAGGCTGCCCAAAAATTATTGAACAACCCCAAGTACATAACAAAAATTTAAAACTTTTAATTGGAGTGCAATATAGTCGGTTTTTTTATGCTAATTTTATAGTGTAATTTATATGCTAATGCTTATATTGTCAAAACCTAAATTCAAACATTGTTACACGCCAAGGAAGTAAAGATATGGATAATACGATGCTTATACAATTGACTAACCTGAAGGCTGTAGGTCTTTTGCACGAACTGGAAGAGTTGCGGCTGATAAAAGTTTTAAAAGAAAATATTGGGCCAGTTAAAACTAAATTGTCTGATAAATACAAAGGATTTCTTACCCAAGAAGAAGGACATCAATTAAACGACCATATAAACCGGATGCGCGACGAATGGAACACTATTTAATCGACACCAATGTTATTCCCGATTATTTTTCGGCCTCGCTTCCTGAAAATGGCTTGCAGTTTATGGATATTGTAATTGATGCCACACCTAACCTTTCGGTTATATCGCAAATTGAATTGCTTTGCTGGAAAACGGATGCAGCCAAAGAATAACGTGTAAAAGATTTTATTGCCGACAGCACAATATTTGACATTATCCCCGATGTTATCTTGCATTGCGTGAACATTCGCCGGAATAAAAAAGTTAAAACCCCGGATGCAATTATCGCTGCCACTGCCCTGGCTCATGGCTTTACGCTTATTACCAACAACGAAAAGGACTTTAACAGTATCAAAGACTTAAAAATAATAAACCCGTTTAAGCTTTAACGAGGAGTAGAGGAGATAAAAACCAAATCCTGCATATACTGGATGGGTTTATAAAATCTGTGAAACTTAAAAATATTGCTGCACTATAAAAAATAAAGCCTCGATTTCCACGGCCTGCAAAAAGAGCCTGGTCATTGACATCGAGGGTATAACTCCAGTCGTCGGCGCTGCGGCGGCGGCCCTCCCGACTTGCTTCGCTTTTCGGGATTAGTTCAACTGAACTTTTCGTTTCACTTCGCTTACGAAAAGCAAGTTTCACTGAACAGGCATCGAAGCAAACAACTTGAATCAATTTCCCTGAGAGGAAAGCCGGTTCCAGCTTTTCAAAGAACGCTTTGGTAAAGTTAAGGATTTCACCTTTATAAAATAGATGTACCCTTATTTAATCTCTGTTAAACCACGCGATAAAAAATCACAAACAAAAGTTGTAAAGTATACATTTACAAGAAGTAACATTACAAGATTTTCGGGTTTGGCGTTTAAGCTTCGAGCAAAATGTTTAAAGGCTTTGGTTAAGATTTCAGTATTGTTTCAGTATTGTTTATCGCTGTTGGTTTTGCTTTGGGCTGTATGGTCTTTATTGGCTCAGGGATTCCGCAAAGCTGCTTTGCTTTTAATATTGCCTCGTGCTTGCTACACTTTTCGTATTTCTCAATAAATTCTATCTGGTCGCCTGTGGCATTGCAGCCGAAGCAATGAAAGGTGTTTGTTTCGGGGTAAATACGGCAGCTTGGTTTATCGTCTTCTTGAAGGGGCATTTTATTTGATTATTTCGGTCTGGTTTGATGCCGTAATGTTGTAGTACTGCAAGTGTCGAAAGCCGTTGTTTTATGTCGGGTATTTCCATAATGAAAAATCTTTAAAAATATTATTTGAACCATTTAGGATTCAAAGACAACTTGTCAAATTCAAATCACAAAACTTTTTAAATTTTATTATACCGAATAAATATCGTATATTTGCATAAATTTTTCATATCAAGGTTTTATTGACTTTAAAAAGGTTTAAAAATGATAACATTTGGTAAAAAACTCAGGGAGCGCAGGGAAGCAAAAGGGCTTTCTCAACAAGAGTTTGCCAAGATGCTTAAAACGTCCCATTCTGTCATTGGAAGGTATGAACGGGACGAGATGGTACCTTCTATTGAAGTGGTAAAAAAAATGGCCGATTTCCTGGATACAACTGTTGGTTATTTACTTGGGGAGACACAGGAAGTCAACCTGTTTAAAGACCCGGACATGCTCCGGCGGTTCAATGACATTAACAGCTTTCCGGAAGATGATAAAAGCCATATTATTTACACGCTTGATGCAATGATTAACAACGTAAAATTGAAAACAATCACCCAACACAGGTAATTATGAAAACGGTAACTGTAGAAATAAAGAAGGATATAGCATTAACTTTCCTGCATAACCTGGAAAGTATGCACGTTCTCAGGGTTATAGAGGACAAAACCACCAAGGCCAAACAAAAACTCTCGGAACGTTTCGCTGGCTGCCTCTCGAAAGAAAGGGCAGAAGAACTACAAAAAGAACTAACCCAAATGCGCAACGAATGGGAAAGAGATATTTATTAGACACCAACACGGTTCTGGATTACATGGGCAACAAGCTGCCCGATGCCGTGATTGCCGCTACCGCATTGCAAAACGGGTTGGTGCTGGTTTCTCGCAACGCCAAAGATTTTAAATATATTCAAGGACTGGAAGTCATTGACCCTTACGGGTTATAAAACAAAAAGCCGAATTGCTCCGGCTTTTGTTTTAATTTTACTTTTTTAAAATGTTATTGTTATTTTATTAGAATTAAAATTGCCGGAATATAATTTATACTCACCTACTAATTTTGGCAACATTGTTTTTGTCTCTATGTATTTTGATTGATTTTTATCCCACACCGGAGTAGTATTGACATAATTTTTTAAACTACTCGGATCAATATAGAAAGTAAAATTTCCTCTAACTAATTGAAAACCATAGATATTGTATGTATCAATATAAGTTTCTCCAGACATCAAAAAAACAAATTTTTCTCTAAATTCATTTAATATTTTAGCAGGGGTTAAATCAGATATCGAAAAGTAAAGTTTAGCCGATTCAGAATTATTTAGCAGTTCACTAACGTTTTCGCGGTATAAATATTCGTAAATATCAGCCAAATCACAGTTAATCATCTCTATTTCTTGTTCGAATTTTATATTTGTTGTGTCGTTCACGCAAATCCAAACTTTATTAAATGACACATCACCACCAATTATCACCTTGTAATTATCACTGGCATAATTACAAGGTGATTTTGCCCTTTTTAAATAATTAGGATTTAAATATTCCTCTATAGGGTATTGCAATAAAGTTCCACAAGGCAACATTGGTAATCCACAGCGGCTATCTGAAATTTTCTGAAAATAATAATTTGTATCAGAATTATTTCTATAAGTGATAATTAATTTAGGATAGTATATTGTTGAATCTTTCTGGAAAATATCGAAGCCTTTGACCCATTTTGTTGACAGTTCTATACTTAAACTTTGAGAATATGTGGAATTATTAAAACTCAAAAGCAACAAAAAACTACTATATAAATATATTTTTTTCATGTTAAAATGGATAAACGAAAGAATGTTTAAATGACCATGGGAAATTAATGTAATTCATAGAGTTAAACTGAGAATAAGCAGTACTCCAACGCAATATTTCTTCTCTTGTATAGCTATTTAATTTTAAACCTCCAAGTAAATTTTGGTAACTATAAGCATGGAAATCAAGCATATCAAGGAAATCAGGAGTTAAAATACTTGAAGATTGACCAGCTAATGCTGCGAATTGAGATACGTGTATAAATTCATGTCCCATAGTGAAAAACAATTGTTTCGCACTACTAAATGCTAAATTTTTGTTAAAATAAACATTAGACATCCCTGTTAATTTTCCAGTTTTAGAAAAAGACAATGGTTTTGTTGCGGCAGGTGCATTGTATGCATCCATGCGAGCCTGTGTTTGGGATGGGACATTTTCTACAGTAAAGGCTTTCACATTATTCATTGGAGCATCTTTATACCATGCTTTTTGAGCATCAGATAGAAACTGATCTGTTGCAGGCACTGGATCCCCTCCATTGACACCAAGATCTACACACCCTTTTTGAAAAACAGAGATTTGCCTTTGATATTGAATCCCCCCAGAAATGCCTCCTATTAATGCGCCACCTAATGCACCATAGCCACCACCAATTAAACCATATTGCAAGCCTTGTCCAAAACTCGCTCCTCCCATCCATGCATTACCAGCACCTCCAACAAAACCACCTAAAGCCCCTCCTGCGAAACCACCAACAGCACCTTGGACAACAAAACCTCCAAATGTCGATGCGGGCTGAGAAAATAATGCACCAACCGCCGCTCCTCCCGCCCAAGCTCCTGCAGCACTAGCCGCTGCGCCGACAAACAGGCCTTTGAACATGTCGCCAACAAGGCCCAAGCCATCCTTGTCGCTGCTTATCATGGCCTGCCCCATGCCAACCCAGCCTCCAAGTATGGCTGCCAGTAAAATCAAACTTTCCCCTTCCGGGTCGGTATACTTCAGCGGGTTATTCAGGGCATAAGAATACCTGT
>CAZLDP010000092.1:0-3593 GCA_964558145.1 uncultured Prolixibacteraceae bacterium
TTTGCCGCTTGTCCCCCTGTCCAGGATTTGCCCAAGGTGGACCTCGGCATTTTCGCCATTCCGGCCGGCTTAGGTGCCGAAGGGATTGAGTTTCTGGCTCAGAATCGTAATACCAGGTCGTGTATCGTCATTTCTGCCTGATTCAGTGAGACCAGCCTGGAGGGGAAAATCATGGAAGAGCGGATGGCAAGGGCTGTTGATGAAGTGGGAGGAACACTGATCGGACCCAACTGCATCGGGATGATGAATATCTTTCATACCAGTGTTTTTACCACCCCCATTCCGTTGCTCTGGCCTCGGGGCTGTGATTTTATCTCCGGGTCGGGAGCAACAGCAGTTTTTATCATGGAGGCTGGAATTCCTAAAGGACTCCGGTTTTCAAGTATCTGGTCGGTGGGGAACAGTGCCCAGACTACCGTGGAAGATATCCTGGCCTACTTCGATGAGACCTTTGATCCCGAGGTGAGTTCCAGGGTGAAACTCCTGTATCTGGAAACGGTGAAAGATCCCGACAAGCTTTTGCTTCATTCGGCTTCCCTGATCAGGAAAGGGTGCAGGATCGCTGCCATCAAGGCGGGAAGTTCTTCAGCGGGCAGCCGGGCCGCTTCTTCCCATACGGGAGCGCTGGTCAGCAGCGATGCCGCTGTGGAAGCCCTTTTCCGAAAAGCGGGAATCGTCAGGTGTTATGGCCGCGAGGAACTGGTCACGGTGGCTAATGTTTTTTTATGCAAGGAATTAAAGGGGAGGAAGATGGCCATCATCACCCATGCCGGGGGTCCCGGGGTGATGCTTACAGATGCCCTGGAAGACGGGGGATTGACCATTCCGGTGATCCCTAATTCACCGGCTAAGTCGAAATTGAAGGAGAAACTACTCCCCGGCTCCTCGGTGGAGAATCCATTTGACATCCTGGCAACAGGTACTGCTGACCACCTCAGGGATATTATTGATGCCTGTGAACATGATTTCGACGTGGATGGAATGGCCGTAATTTTCGGAAGCAACGGCCTGGTTCCGGTACGGGAAGTCTACGACCTGATTGGCGAGCAGATGCAACGCTGTAGCAAACCCATCTATCCGATACTCCCCTCCATCATCAATGTACGTGAAGAAGTAAGTCAGTTCCTTTCACTCGGAAATGTCAATTTTCCCGATGAGGTCTTGCTGGGCAGGGCCCTCACCAAGATCATGAATACGGGTAAGCCTTCAGATCACTCCATTTTTCTGGAAGGGATTGATATACCTGAGATCCGCAGAATTGTCGACCAGACCCAACCGGGGTACCAGCCCCCGGCGGTTATCCACCGGCTTTTTAAAGCTGCCGGTATACCTATGGTGAAAGAAATGGTGGTCAACTCGCCGGAAGAAGCCCTTTCAGCCACCCTGGAGATAGGTTTTCCCCTGGTGATGAAGGTGGTCGGGCCGGTCCATAAAACTGATGTGGGCGGGGTGGTCCTCAACGTGAGGAATGAAGAGAGCGTTGTGAAGGAATTTGGGCATCTCATGCAGATCGAAGGGGCAACAGCCGTTCTGATGGCCCAGATGGCTTTCGGCACAGAACTCTTCATCGGCGCCAAATATGAACCCCCCTTCGGTCACGTCATCCTCTGCGGATTAGGAGGGATCTATGTGGAGGTGATGAAGGACTTCACCTCCGGACTGGCGCCATTGACACTCGATGAGGCCTGGTCCATGGTGCGCAACCTCAAATCATACAATATTCTGAAAGGTTACCGGGGAAAGAGCGGCGTCGACATCCGGAAGTTTGTCAGGATCATCGTGGCCTTGTCGAGCTTGCTCCGGTTTGCTACAGAAATAAAGGAACTCGATATTAACCCGCTTCTGGGTAATACCTCCTCCATTCTGGCGGTGGATGCCCGGATACGCATTGAAAAATAAACGATATGTTACGGACTGAAAGTGAACACGACAAGTTTTACGGGTCGATTGCCGGATATTATCCTTTGATATTTCCGCTCAACCAGGCCCAATTGAAAGGTATTGAAGAGTTGGCCGGAACCCTGGAGGGGAAATCCATTCTGGATGTAGGCTGTGGATCGGGTGAGCTGGCTGCAGGTATGGCAGGAAAAGGCGCGCTGGTAACCGGCATCGATCTCAACGATGCCCTTCTGAATCAAGCCCGGACCAACTATGGCCACGAGAAGATTACCTGGCGCAAAGCCAATATGCTGCATATTGCGCGCCTCTTCGGGCGCAACAAGTTCAATCTGGTGGTCTGCATGGGAAATACCCTGGTCCATTTGCTCAACCCGATGCAAATGCGCGACTTCTTCAGCGGCGTCCGTACCGTTCTGAAACCTGGAGGGATCCTGGTACTTCAGATGCTCAATTACGACCGTGTCTTCAAGGAGAATATCACCGCCCTTCCGCTGATTGATCGGGATGAACTGAAATTCGAAAGGATTTACGAATTCATCGAAGGCAGCCGCGAAATCCGTTTCCTGACCCGTTTGACTCTCAAAGCGACGGGAGAGGTCATCGAAAATAAAGCCTACCTGTTGGGGATTGGCCATACTGACCTGCTTCAACTGATGGATATTGCCGGAATGCAGGAGATTGAGTTGTATGGTGATTTCGACAGGCGTCCCTTTACCGGGGAACAAATGCCTCTGGTGGTCATAAGCAGGAAACCGGGTGATCCCATGATCACCGGATGATCAATTTAAGGAGTGTCACTGAATGGTTTTCCGGTGATACCTTCAAAAGAGAGTGGCCAGGCGGAACATGCCCTTCTGAAATGGGATTCACCAGTGTGAGTCCGTTCCTGAGTACTCTTCAAGAAAGGAAATGCCGGCTCAGATCGGAAATCTGAAGCAGGATAGGAGAATGAAGTGTCCTGCAGGTTGGGAAATATAGAATTTCCCCGGCCAGCTAAATAAATATTGCATGATGTTTTGTGTGAATCTCACCGGCGACCGGCACCCCAGGCGATCGGAGAAGTTTGAGGGAATCCTGGATTCTTTCAGTCGTCAATGGCCTGCCCAATAAGGAGCCTGAATTTCATCTCGGTATCGTCACCTGTGGCTCCTATGGTTTGTTTCATCAGGATGCCGATGGTTTTTTCGACCGGATCGGCAAAATACTGGGTGTTGAAATAACCTCCCCAGTCAAAGAGTCCTTCGCTTCCCTTTCCACCTTTGGCTTCCCCGGCGCCGGTAAGTACCCCGAAGGCGAGTCCGTAATACCGTTCAGGTCCCTGATACAACTCTCCCACTTGGTTGGCCATGATGGTTTCCACGGTAGTGCGGCTCAGAATCCTTACCCCGTTAAGTTCTCCACCATTGAGATACATCTGGAGAAAGGTGGCATAATCTTTTGCCGTGCAGGAAAGCCCTGCCCCTCCCGCAAAAAAACTTCTGGCTCCCTTCACAGGATAGTCGGGATCAAAGAATGGAGCAGCTTCCAGAGGTTTCCATCCGCCCTTGCTGTCACGCGCCTGCACGCTGACTAACCTGCCTGCTTTATCTTGCGGAAGATAAAACCAGGTGTCGTCCATTCCCAGCGGATCAAATAGCCGTTCCCTGAGGAACCGGTCAAAAGTCATCCCCGACATGATCTCAATAAAGTAGCCC
>CAZLDP010000092.1:3603-7953 GCA_964558145.1 uncultured Prolixibacteraceae bacterium
TTGACGTTGTCGCTGATAACCACCTTTTCTGTCGTGAAAGCATCGATAATGCCTTCCTTCTGAAAAAGAAGCCTGAACCGTTCGTCGCCGTCAATAGCACCGTAGCCAATCCCGGAAGTGTGAGTCAACAGATGGCGGATCGTGATTTCCCTTGCAGCAGGTACCGATGTGAAGCTGGTGTCGCTGTATCTGAAATTTTGGAGCACACGGGGATTTTTAAACTCAGGGATATATTTGCTGATGGGATCGTCAAGCGAAAATTTCCCCTCTTCCCACAGTATCATCACGGCAGTGGCGGTGATCGCTTTGGTTTGGGAAGCTATCCGGAAAATGTCGCCGGTCTCCATTTTCTTTCCGGCAGGAGAATCGGAGTGCCCAAAGGCTTTGTGATAGACAATCCTGCCGTTACGGGCAACCAGGGCTACCACTCCGGGAATTACCCCCTGGTCGATTTTTTCCTGTAGCATGGCATCGATCCGTGTCAGCCGCTCTGGCGACATCCCCACACTTTCCGGAGGAGCAGGCGACAGGGGGGGCGATTTCCGGATCGACCGGGTTTGGGCACCCGCGGTGAGCGCCATGATGACAATAAGGTAAACAAGAAACGTGACTCGCTTTTTTCGTTTAAACGTGGTGTAAGACATGATTGAATGGTTTAAGACGGGTAAATATAATGATAATACGCGAAAACCGCTGAGGGTGTTGATATTCATAGATGACCCCCAACTGGAGAATCTGGCGCGTGACCTACAGACGTTCGGTTATAGCACCTCATTCGCTGGAATCCTTCTCGGCAACCAATTCATTGCGGCCGCCTGCCATGAGAAGCGGACAATTCTCACCCGCGACCGGGAACTCTTTAAATCACCCCGTGTCCTCCATGGTTATGATGTGTAGGTCACCTCTGGCAAGCACAAGGTTCCCACGCTGCGCAATGTGGATCTACCGGCAGGAGTGGTCAAGGCTTACGGCCACAACGGTTATTTCAAGAGCCTCGAGGAGATTGTCCACTTTTACAACACCCGCGATGTGAAGTGTGCAGGATGGAATGCGAATGCCCTGGCCTGAACCCAAGGTGGCGGGTAATTTAAACACATCCGAATTAGGCAATCTGAGGTTGTCCCCACGGTAGAAACTGCCCATCGATGTTTTGCAACTTCCTGCTTTTTTATTCTGAAAAGGTGGAATAATGTTAATTAATCCTTTTTAAAAGTAAAAAAATGTTATTATTGTGTGTTTTTTCGTGGCAAATTCATGCTATTTTTAGAATCCGCGGAGATCTTTAATTATTTTGGAACCATTCCGGAACCTATTCAGCCCGGATTACTGTGAGAAAGACAGGCTGCAGGTTGACAAGGATTGGAAGTAAGGTGAGCAGGTTTCACTGTAAATGAACCAGTTTTCATACTTATGAAACGAGCAGTGCTTTTATGTTTGTTTTTCGGATCGATCGTGGTCCACAGCCAGACCATACTGACTGAAAAGAAGATGAATCTCACCTGCTCGGGATTTGTAAAGCGCGATTTTATTGCCGACACGAGGCGGAATGCCGAGGCAGTGGATGGTTTGTATACTTTGTGGCCGGCGAAACCTGAATACGATGCCAACGGGGAAGACCTCAACGCGCAGCCAAGTACCCGCATGTTTACCATATCGTCGCGTTTTGCCACCCGGTTATCAGGGGTGGAATTTGGCAGAGCGAAAGCAGTTGCTTATGTAGAAATTGATTTTACGGGCGGGGATGCGGCCAACAGCATCCGACTTCGCCATGCTTATGCCCGGTTTGACTGGCCCAAAACCTCCCTTTTGTTTGGGCGGACCTGGCATCCCACTTTTATTGAAAAGGTTTTTCCCGGTGTGATGGCCCTGAACACAGGGGTTCCCTTTCAGGTATTTAACAGGAGTCCCCAGTTGCGGGTCACCCACCATCTCTCCTGCCGGCTTGATCTGATTGCGGCTGCGGTGTACCAAATCAATTACATCAATTACGGTCCCGATCCGGTCACAGGTGCTTCGGTGGCCTCCTCCCGCTATCAGCGCGACGCGATGATTCCCAATTTCCATCTGCAGCTTCAATATTTTGATGACCAATGGGTCGCCGGTGCCGGAGTGGACTGGAAAACCATACAACCCCGGAGCTACACCATTGGGCGTGAAGGTAAACGGTATGTCACCCGGGAGAAACTTCCGACCCTGGCCGCGTTGGCCTATGCAAAATTTACTTCCGGGAAACTGGAAGTCAAGGCCAAAACGATGTTTGGACAGAATGTGTCGGAGAGCCTGCTTCCCGGAGGTTATGCGATTGCCTCGGTCGACCCTGAAACCGGTCATGAAACCTATACCCCCACCAACCATCTTTTCAGTTTTGTCAACCTGATCTACGGGAAAAAGTGGAAAACCGGCCTCTTTGCGGGTTACATGACCAACCTGGGGACGTCGGTTAATCCGGTAGGCACTTTTTATGCCCGGGGTGCCGATGTGGGGGAGTGCTGGCGGATCTCGCCGCTGATCAGTTGGCAGCATACCCATCTGATGGTCTCCTTTGAGCCTGAAATTACGTCCGTTACTTACGGTACCATCGACAGGACCGACAGGGGCCGCATCAGGGATGCAGAAGCTGTGACTAATTACAGAAACCTGTTAACGCTTTTTTATTTCTTCTGATATGATGTTCTGGGAAAAAGAGATTGAAACGATGTCGCGCGAGAATTTGCGCAAACTCCAGACTGAGAGGCTCAACCAGAGTTTGGAGAGGGCTCTGCGGGCCCCGTATTATGCCGGACTGTTGCAAAAGGACCCTTCGTTTAAGGGCCGTGTCGGCGACGTGAGTGAACTTGCTGAATTTCCTTTCACTGTTAAGCAGGATCTCCGCGATCATTTTCCCGACGGTTTTCTTACCCTTCCGAAAAAGGAGATCATCCGGCTGCACAGCTCAAGCGGAACCACCGGTAATCCGACGGTCATTTACCACAACCGGCACGATATTGGTTCCTGGGCTAACCTGGTGGCCCGGTCGCTTTATTGTGCGGGGGCCAGGGATACCGATGTCTTCCAGAATATTGTCGGATATGGTCTGTTCACGGGAGGTTTGGGTTTTCAATACGGTATTGAGCGGCTGGGCGCCCTTTCGATTCCTGCCGGTGCCGGAAACAGCCTGCGGCAGATCAAGCTGATGCGCGATTACGGCACGACCGCCATTCATGCCATACCCAGTTATCTGGCGCGCCTCTTTGAGGTTTTTAAAGAAGAGGGGCTTGATCCCCGTGCCGACACTTCCTTGCGCATGCTGGTGATTGGCGCCGAACCTCATACCGAGGAGCAACGGAAGCGTGTTGAGGAGATGTTTGGCGTGAAAGCCTACAACTCCTTCGGCCTTTCCGAAATGAACGGCCCGGGTGTGGCGTTTGAATGCCCCTGGCAGAATGGGCTGCATATTTGGGAGGATGCTTACGTCGTGGAGATCGTCAATCCCGACACGTTGGAGCCTGTTCCCGATGGGGAATACGGGGAACTGGTGATGACCACCCTCGACAGGGAGGCCAATCCGCTGATCAGATACCGCACGCGCGACATCACAAGGATCATCCCAGGGCAGTGCCCCTGCGGACGAACCCACCGGCGTATCGACAGGATCACGGGCCGCAGTGACGATATGTTCATCATCAAAGGGTGCAACATCTTCCCGATGCAAATCGAAGGGGTTCTCCTCCGGGTTCCTGAGGTGGGCGATGACTATCGCATCACTATCGAAACCCGGAACGGCCAGGATGAAATGATCGTGGAAGTGGAGGTCAAAAAGGAGTGGTTCCGAGGAGACCTGGAATTCTTAGATAAGCTACAGCGCAGAATTACCCAACTCGTCAGGGATGAGGTCCTTGTGACCCCGTGGGTGAAACTCGTGGAACCCGGATCGGTACCCAAGTCGGAAGGAAAAGCGATCAGGGTTTTTGATAAACGGAAACGATAACCTTCAAATAATTATCTTTATACCTGAAATCGGGAATTCCGAACCTTTTTTCTGATATCTTTTTTGCTAATCGCTTTAAGTTTTAAATTATGGCATACCAGGTTTCAGTTTTTCTTGAAAATAAGTTGGGGCGTCTTGAGAAGGTGACCAACGTGCTGAAGAATGCAGGGATTAATATCCGGAATATTAATCTGAACCACACAGCCAGTGGATGGGGAATTCTCAACCTGGTGGTCTCTTATCCCGAACTTGCCTGCAATTTGCTTAATCAGAACGGGATTTCATCGGCATTGCGGAAAATTGCTGTGCTGAGGATGGTTGACAAGGCAGGGGGTCTTGACCAACTGCTTAAAAGCATTGCCAAAGCAGGGGTGAATTTCACC
>CAZLDP010000092.1:7963-8348 GCA_964558145.1 uncultured Prolixibacteraceae bacterium
CTGCTCACGGTATGGTTTTTGAAGAGGGGAAAATAGCCTTCTTTGCCATCGATATCGAAGATATCCCCGATGCCCGTAAAATGCTTGAATCGGTCGGACTGGAGATCATGCCCGACAATTATGTCTATGGGACCCGCTTCCTGTAATAAACCGGGCTTGACTTATCGGATCGGCAAATGTTTGCATCGGAGCTTTGTGGAACTCTTTCCATTGGCATGAAAAGCTGTTTAAACCCTTGTTCGACATATGACAGAATTACAATACATTAATTTGGATATCAACTTATGAAGAAAAATGACTTATGGTTTTCCGGGCTGGTGCTGATTATCTTCCTGCCCTTTTTTATTTCTCAGCCGCTTTATGAGGCATATAACCGTTTCAATGG
>CAZLDP010000093.1:0-8307 GCA_964558145.1 uncultured Prolixibacteraceae bacterium
GACAACGCGACGATGGATGAACCCTTGCTCAAAGTTTTGCGCAGCGGGGTTTGGTCGCGGGCGAAAATTTCAGACCAGTTTGAGAAAGAGTGGGCGAAAATGCTGGGCGTCAAACGGTGTCTTGCCGTTGTAAACGGAACCAATTCCCTGATTGCCGCTCTGACCCAGCTTGGGATCGGCGGGGGTGATGAGGTGCTGGTACCTCCCTATACCTTTATCGCCACCGTGGCAGCCGTGCTCCAGACCGGAGCCATGCCCGTCTTTGTCGACATAGACCCGGAAACTTTCCAGATGGATCCCGGTAAGATTGAAGCCAAAATTACCAAACATACCAAACTGATCCTGCCGGTTCATATTCTGGGAATGCCTGCCGACATGACCCACATTATGAAAATCGCCCGAAAACACAACCTGCTGGTTCTCGAAGATGCCTGTCAGGCGCACCTTGCCGAAATCAACCACAAAAAGGTGGGAACCATTGGCGATGCAGGCTGTTTCAGTTTTCAGAACTCGAAAAACCTGCCTATCGGCGAGGCGGGCGCCATTGTCAGCGACAACGATGAATTTATGGACCGCTGCTTTTCTTACAGCAACTTTGGGAATCCATACGGAAGCATGGTGGGTGAGGTGGGGGCCGGCACGCTGATGCTGGGAACCAAAATCCGCACCACCGAATATCAGTCGGCGATTGGATTATTGCAAATGAAAAACCTGGTACAACAAACCGATCTGCGGGCCGAAAATGCAGCTTATCTGAAATCGAAAATCAAGGATATTCCCGGAATTATCCCTTATAAGCTGTATGACGATGTCACCAAAGCAGTATTCCATCTTTTCTCGTTCCGCTATATGAAGGAGGAGTTTAAGGCGATGTCGCGCAATCTCTTCCTGAAAGCGATGCAGGCTGAGGGAGTTTCCTGTTCCTCCGGTTATGCGCCGCTGAACAAGATGCCCTACCTCAAACATACCTTCCAGACCAACAACTTCAGGAGGATGTATTCTAAAAAGAGGCTGGATTATGACAAGTACATGGAGAATAACCAATGTCCGAACAACGACCGGCTTTGCAACGAAGAAGCGGTATGGATAACCCAGAACTATATGCTGGCCGGTAAAGAAGATATGAACGACATTTTCAGGGCGATCGAAAAAATTAGTGTCAACGCGGAAAAAATTAAAGCGAAGGGATGATTATGAAGCGTATATTGGTATTTATTCTCTCTTTGCTCTGGATTACCGCGGCCGTTGGGGCTGAACGGGTCAATCCTGCGGCTTCAGGCTGGAAGGCAGGAGTAGCCCGTGTGGTCATCACCCCCGACCAACCGGTATGGATGGCAGGATATGCCTCACGTACCCGTCCTGCAGAGGGAAAGCTTCACGATCTGTGGGCCAAGGCGCTTTTCCTGGAAGATGCACGGGGAAACCAGTCCCTGCTGATCACCATGGATTTGTGCTGTCTTTCCAAGCCGGTGGCCGACAGGGTCAGAGCCGGAATAAGGCAGAAACTGGGATTAGACGACGCCGACGTGATCCTGAGTTGGTCCCATACCCATTCCGGGCCTGTAGTTGCCGACGCACTGAAAGACGTGTACCCCTTCGATGAGGCGGAAAAACTGAAGATTGACCGCTATTCCGAATTGCTGGTAAGTATGTTGGTTGATCTGGCGGTTAAAGCCCGGAAAGATCTGAAACCGGCTTCACTCTCTTCGGGAAACGGAGTAGTCAGATTCCAGGTGAACAGGCGTAGCAACCGCGAAGCGTTGGTACCGGGGCTTCAGGAACTGAAAGGTCCTCACGACCCGGCAGTGCCGGTACTGAAAGTCGCCGATGCAAAAGGAGCCCTCAAAGCCGTGCTGTTTGGATATGCCTGCCATTCCACCACCCTTGACGGATACCAGTGGTCGGGCGATTATCCCGGATTTGCACAACTGGAACTGGAAAATAGATTCAAGGGGACAAATGCCATGTTTTTCCAGGGTGGAGGCGCCGACCAGAACCCGATACCCCGCAGGAGTATTCCCCTTGCCCGGCAATATGGCAGGGAGTTGGCTGTTGCAGTAGAAAGGGTGCTGGAAGAGGGGCTGCAGCCACTCGACCCGGAACTGTCGACAGCCTTCGCAATCACTGAACTTCAGATGGAGGAACTCCCGGGAAAAAGCGAATTGGAGGAACTGCAGAAGACCCTGAAAGGTCATGAACAACGCTGGGCAGCCTCTCAACTTGCCTTGCTTGCAAAAGGGGAAAAACGGGCTGTTTCCTATCCCTATCCGGTTCAGGTGTGGCGGCTTGGAAAACAAATGCTTTTCGTCCTGGGAGGAGAAATCCTGGTGGATTATCCCCTTCAACTGAAAAGAATTTTTGGGAGAGACGTTTTTGTCATGGGCTATGCCAACGACGGTGTGGCCTATATCCCCTCCGAAGCAGCCATCAGGGACGGAGGATACGAAGTTCTGGGTTCCCCAAGGGTGTACGGATTGGCTGCCCCCTGGAAGCAGGGATTGCAAAGTCAGATTATCAGCGAAGCGGTGAAACTGGCTTTCCGGACCGGAGTGCCCCAAACCCCTGAAATATCCCGGCAGGTAAGTCAGGTGATGACCGATTTAAAAACTATCCAAAATTCTGGTATGAAAAAAAATCTTGTTGCAAAATCCTATTTTTCGGGCTTCGACTTGGCCCATGATACCTACAATGCCATTTCTACGGCAAGTGACGGAAATATTTACTATGTGCTCTCCTCCCAACCTCATGATGTGGCAGGGCAGGTCCACAGGTACGATCCCCAAACCGACAAAACCGAATTTTTGGGCGACCTTACTGAGATATGCGGGGAAAAGGATCAAAAGGCAATCGCGCAGGGGAAGAGCCATGTCCGGTTCTATGAGAACGACGGGAAGCTCTATTTTTCCACTCATGTGGGGTATTACCAGATGATCGATGGCATGGAGCAGCTTGCGGTGACTGCTCCTGAAGGGTACAAACTCTATCCCGGAGGTCATTTCCTGAGTTACGATCTGAATACCGGAAAATTCGAGGATTACGGAACGGTACCTCGCGGTGAAGGTGTGCTGACCATGACCATGGATACCATGCGGAATCAGCTTTATGCCATTACCTGGCCCAGGGGCTATTTCATCCATTACGATCTGAATACCGGAAAGATGAAAGACCTCGGACTGGTCTCTGCAAACGGGGAAGGAGGCAAGGTGGGCGACGACTACCGTGTCCTTTGCCGTTCCATGCTGGTAGATCCCCGTGATGGAAAAGTGTACTATTCCACAGCCGAAGGTGATATCTGCTATTATGACCCACAGTCGGGCTCACTGAGTAAATTGGCCGATGTATCCCTGAGAATTGATTATTTCGGGAACTACGACTTCACCCGTCCGGGAAGCATGGGCTATAACTGGCGTGCAATCCTGTGGTATCCGAATGAAAATGTGGCCTATGGGGTCCATGGCAATTCCGGGTACCTCTTCCGCTTCGATCCCTTGGCCCAAAAGGTGGAGATCGTGGAGCGCATCACCTCCGAACCTTCCAGAAAGAGCGGTATGTTCGACCAGTTCAGTTACGGATATTTGGGATTCGACCTGGGTAATGACAGGGAAACGATTTATTACCTGACAGGAGCTCCTATCTATATCGATGGGAAAAGGGTCAAAGGACTGGATGAAATAGCCATGGGGGCGGCCAGGGGGCTGGAAAACCTTCACCTGGTCACTTACCATATCCCAACAGGAACCTATACCGACCACGGAGCCATTTTTTACGAGGATGGGTCGCGTCCGACCTATGTAAATTCCATTGCCATCGGAAAGGACGGACAGGTGTATACCCTGGCCAGGTTTGAACACAACGGTAAAATTGTGGAAGATCTGGTGAGAATTCCATGCCCGTTTTAGCAGAAAAGAGGCTTAAATATTTAAACAAACGATTGCATGAGCGTGAGTTTTATTTTATATTTGTGGAGTCCCGTAAAATAATGATGTACGAATATGCAGGACAGACGGAATTTTCTCAAAACAGTATCTACCGGGGTAACCGGATCTTTGGTGTTGCCGGTGATTGTACCTGCCTCCCTGTGGGGACCGTCTTCTCCCGGAAATGAAATCCGGATCGGCGTAATCGGAACCGGCAGAATTGCCAGAAGCCGGAATATCCCCGGAGTTCTCAAGCAAAAAGGTGTCCGGATTGTCGCCGTTTGCGACCTCGATTCTAACCGGCTCTCCGATGCGAAGACATTGGTTGACGATTTTTACACGAAACAGTCGGGGAAAAGTTACTCCGGTACGCTGAAATATGACCAGTATGGCGAACTGCTCGCCCATCGCGATATCGATGCCGTGGTGGTGTGTACGCCAGACCACTGGCATGCAAAAATTACCATCGACGCGGTGTATGCCGGCAAGGACGTCTATCTCGAAAAACCGATGTCTCTGACCATTGAGGAAGGTCGTCGCATCAGTGATGCCATGAACCGTACCGGAAGGGTATTTCAGATCGGATCGCAGTACCGGTCCACTGAAGCCTACCGGTATGGCTGTGAACTGGTCAGAAATGGCAGGATCGGGGTTTTGCAGAAAGTAGATGTCAGGATGCCTGTTGATCCTGCCGGTGGACGGCAGGAGGTCATGCCGGTTCCTTCTTCCCTGAATTACGACATGTGGCTTGGCTCCACTCCCGAAGTTTATTATACCGAAGACCGGGTACATCCCCAGTCGGGTTACGGGAGACCGGGATGGCTGCGTTGTGAACAATTTGGCGCCGGGATGATTACCGGATGGGGCGCCCACCTTTTCGATGTAGCTCACTGGGGGATGGATTGCGAACATACCGGCCCGGTTGAAATTTCCTCCACAGCACAGTTTCCCACTGAAGGTTTGTGGAACGTGCACGGCGATTTCAGCAGCGAAATGGTTTACCCCAACGGGGTGGTACTGACTGCCGGGCAGGAGAGCGAGGAACATCCAAGCGGGATCATGTTTTCAGGATCGGAAGGGTGGCTGTTCATTTCCGTGGGAGGCCTGCCGGTGACCAGTTCTGACCCTGTGGCCATCCGGTTCGGAAAAACCCTCAGGGCAAGTGATGAGCGAATCCTTACCTCTGAGATTTCAGACGGTGAAACACGGCTGATCGTCAGCAACGACCACCATACCAACTGGCTGGATGCCATCCGCACACGCGGCAGGGCAGCATCAACCGCCGAAATAGCCCATCGCACCTGCACAGTCTGCCTTCTCCAGCACATTTCCATGAAGCTGGGCCGTAAATTGCAGTGGAACCCGGTGACCGAAAAATTTGTCAACGACCCTGAAGCCGACAGCATGGTCGCCAGGCCTCAGCGACACCCTTATGAGATAGGTAATTTTTGAGCATGTATATTTGTCGCCTTCAATATCTGATATGAAAAGGAGAGCGGTTCGTCGATACATTGTCCTGCTGACGACGCTGGCTCTGTGGCTTGCCCCGGGGTGCACCAGGAAGGTGCCCGATGCACTCCGGTCGGTCAGGCTAAAAAAGAATAATCCGATTGCTCCCTTTTTCAATCCCCCGGCCGAATTTGCGGGGAAGTACGGCGACTTCAGGTCACCCTTGAAATTTTACAACGGTGATACGGTACGTTCCCGGAAGGATTGGGAAAAGAGACGGAACGAAATTCTCACACGCTGGCACCAGAAGATGGGGGAGTGGCCTGCAGTGAATACTTCACAGAAGCTGGAATTTCTCGATACGGTCCGCATGGAGGGGTATACCCGTTACCATGTTGCTTTCTACTGGATTCCCGGTGAAAAAACCGACGGTTATCTTCTTTTTCCCGATGGAAAAGCTCCTAAGCCTGCCATCCTTACGGTTTTTTATGAACCTGAAACCGCGGCGGGAATTGGGGGAAAACCCGGTCGCGATTTTGCTCTTCAATTGGTGAAGGAGGGATTCGTAACCCTTTCGTTGGGAACCCGTGAAGCTTCGTTACGGCAGGAATTTGCCCTCTATTATCCCCATATTTCCGATGCCCGCGTGCAGCCTTTGTCCATGTTGGGATATGCCGCTGCCAATGCGTGGGAAGTTTTAGCAAAAACCAGCGGGGTGGATTCTACCCGCATTGGCATAGTGGGGCACTCCTTCGGGGGCAAGTGGGCCATGTTCGCTTCCTGTCTTTACCGGAAATTTGCCTGTGCAGTCTGGTCCGATCCGGGAATCGCATTCGGGGAGGATCGGCCTTCCGTGAATTACTGGGAACCCTGGTACCTGGGATATCATCCTAAACCTTGGAGAGAAAGGGGAATTATCACAGCCCAGAATCCCGCCAGGGGATTGTATCCGGAACTCCGGAAAGAAGGGTACGACCTGACGGAACTGCATGCACTAATGGCTCCGCGGCCATTCCTGGTTTCGGGAGGTTCGGAAGATCCTCCCGAAAGGTGGATCGCCCTGAATCATACCATCCGGATCAATCAATTTCTGGGTTATGAAAACAGGGTTGCCATGACCAACCGCCCCGGCCATGCTCCAACCGCAGAATCGAACAGCCAGATGTGCCGTTTTTTTGTCCATTTCCTGAAACCAAAAAAAAATAATTAATATTAAACAGTTTAAATATCCGGGATCGAACAAACAACAAAAAATTTAAAAATCAATATGATCGACAGGCGTAATTTTATCAAAACGGGAGCCCTGGCAGGGACCGGCATCACTCTGGGATCCATGCTGCTTGCCAAGGGGAAAACACAGGGTAAACGGATCGGAATTATCGGTCTGGACACCTCTCACAGCATTGCTTTTGCCAAAGCCTTGAATGACCCGGCTGCCGGGGATAATTTTGGGGGGTAAACCGTGGTGGCGGCCTATCCAAAGGGAAGTCTGGATATTCAGTCCAGTGTGGAACGGATCGAGGGATATACCAACGACATCCGGAAGTTGGGAGTGGAAATTGTGGCTTCAGTGGAGGAATTGCTGACCAAAGCCGACGTGTTCATGCTCGAAACCAATGATGGCCGCCGCCATCTCGAACAAGCCCTGCCCGTTCTGAAAGCAGGAAAGAGGCTCTTTGTGGACAAGCCCATGGCTGCCTCTCTTGCCGATGCAATGGCGATCTTCCAGGTGGCCGACAAGTACGGGGTTCCTGTGTTTTCGACTTCATCGCTCCGTTATATCAAGGGAATGAAGGAAGTGAAGGAGGGGGCTGCCGGTAAAATTCTGGGAGCAGAGACATACAGTCCCGCTTCATTGGAAAAAACGCATCCCGACTTTTTCTGGTATGGGATTCACGGTGTGGAGACCCTTTTTGCCGCTATGGGAACGGGTTGTAAGAGTGTGGTCAGGGTAAGTACACCCGACACCGATGTGGCTGTGGGTACATGGAGTGACGGCCGGATCGGTTCCTTCAGGGGGCTTCGCGCCGGAAAAAGGGAATACGGCGGAACGGTGTTCGGCGAAAAGGCCATCGTGAAACTGGGAGCTTACAATGGATACAATCCGCTCCTGGAGGAGATCATCAAGTTTTTCGAGACCGGAGTGGAACCATTCCCGAGGGCGGAGACGTTAGAGATAATGGCCTTTATGGAGGCTGCCGACCTCAGCAAAAAGAAAAAGGGAGTTCCTGTTTCCATCGAAATGGTAATGGAAAAAGCTGCAAAAATCTGTCAGAAACGAATTAAATAGTCGCCATCAATTTGGGAACCATGGAAAGTAACAGAAGGGATTTTATTAAAAAATCGGTGTTGGGCGCTACTGCACTCTCTGTCGGAGGAGTTTTGCCGGGTTTCAGTGCATCGGGGTACCGGAATATCATCGGGGCGAACGACCGGATCAACATATGTGTGGTGGGTGTGAATTCTCGTGGTCTGGCGTTAGCCGGAAATTACGCCCAGCAGAAGAACTGCAACGTGATTACGATAAGTGACACCGATTCCAGGGCAATGGAAAAATGTATTGCCAGTGTGAAAGTGATTGCGGGAAAGGCGCCCCGCCAGGCACCTGATTTCAGAAAGGCGCTCGAAGACAAGGATCTGGATGCCATTGTGGTGGCGATGCCCGACCATTGGCATGCTCCGGCTGCCTTGTTGGCGCTGAAAGCAGGGAAGCATGTGTACCTTGAAAAACCATGCAGCCATTCACCCGAAGAGGGAGAGATCCTGGTTAGGGCGGCGGCAAAATACGGCAAGGTGCTTCAGATGGGAAACCAGCGCCGGTCGTGGCCCAACGTGATCAAGGGGATCGAGCTGGTAAAATCGGGAGCCATCGGCAAGCCTTATTTTGGGAAAAGTTGGTATACCAACAAACGGCCCTCCATCGGGGTGGGCAAGGAAACAG
>CAZLDP010000094.1:0-8200 GCA_964558145.1 uncultured Prolixibacteraceae bacterium
GCATAATAACCTGCTCCACATCAGCCAACATCCGGTCGAACGGTTCTCCCTCCGCGGGAGGATGCATGGGAAGTTTCCTGAAAGTCTCCCAGGGTTTCACGTGAGACAGTACAGGGTATTTTTCAATTTCTTCATAATACCCGGCAATAAAATCGATCAGCTTTCTTCCTTCCTCCCTGAATTGGGCAGGCGTCATATGATAATACTCCATACTATCCTTATTATCTGATTTCAAATTGTTTAAAACTTCCCGTATAGGATGAACGCGCAACGGAGACCCTACTGATACGGGCCATGGGTGGTCCAATCCGGAGGTAATCGGCATAGGTCTCCAGGGCTTCCTGTCCCCCTTCAGCCACTACGTGGAGCGTCCCATCGGGGAGATTCCTGACGTACCCTGTCACCTCCAATTCCACGGCACGAGCACGCGCATAATACCGGAAGCCGACATGCTGCACTCTCCCGTAAATGACTATGTCAAAATTCATCTTCATGATGTTCGATAGTCATAAGAGAAAAGTAAGTCCATGTCCCCTGTGTTATTCCAGTTTTTTGCCGCTGCCCCTGAAAATCGATATCACTTCATCCTGAACCAGCGCCCAGATGGAATAAATACCCACGGCGGTACCGAAAGGGAAATTCAGAATCCCGATCACCGACAGAATCAGGGTGAGAATTCTTGCCCATTCGTGGTGCCGCAACAGCCCGATACCGGCAATAATTCCGGGTATGCTCATCAGAAAGAAAAAGATGGCGATAATGCTGCCAATCAGATGCAGGATAAAGCCGGCATCCCTATCTTCTGCAAAGGTTCCTACCGCATTTAATATCAGCAGGATTACTATCCCGATGATGATTCCGAAAACGCTCAATCCAATCTGGAGAGCTGCCACGACATTGACATGTTTTTCCATCACAGTTGATTCAAATTTTTCGGTTTAAAGGTACAAAATGGAAATCAAACGTAACTTTCATCGTCCCTTTTTTGTTATCTTCAGGTGTGCACCACCCTTTTCGGGATAATCATTTCAGGGTCATTCCGGGGTGATGGCAAAAATAGAGTAATTTTGCAATCTAATCGACAACTAGGGAGAATGAAAGTACTGACAATCCTATTAGCTGCTGTAGTCTTGATGGCCCTTGCTTTTGCCGGACTGGCGCTCACCATTCTGGTAAAGAAGGGCGGGAAATTCCCGAACACCCATGTGAGCGGAAATAAGTTCCTCCGGGAAAAGGGTGTATACTGTGCGCAGACCCAGGATAAACTGGAACAAAAGCAAGCCTGGAAAAAGAAGGATTTCAGTGACCTGAAGGTAGATCAGGGGAAATAATTCCCGTCAGGCCGGCAACTACCCCGTCGAACCACCCGGATGGAATTCCTGCCTTCAAAACAAGGAGGGAAGTCGTTTGGGGCTTCCTGGAAAAGATCAGGGCTGATGAAACCTACTCCTTTGCCAGATAATCGTCAAAATGGTCGGACATGTAAATTTTATTGAGGCCTGATTCATCGGAATAGATGAAGAAGACCTCCACTTCGGGGAGTTTGCGGGCCAATTCCACCCCTTTTTCGAGTCCCATCACCATAAACGCCGTGGCAAGCGCATCAGCAGTCATGCAATCGTTGGCCAGAACTGTGGCGCTCAACAGGCTGTGCTGCACCGGATAGCCCGTCGAAGGGTCAATGGTGTGGGCGTAGCGTTTACCTCCTTCTTCATAAAAATTGCGGTAATTTCCCGAAGTAGCCATCGCTCTTTCGGACAAGCTGACGATCGCCTGCAAATCCTGGGTGCCGAACAACGCATGTTCATCGGGTTTGCTGATCCCGATGCTCCACGATTTACCCTTTGAATTGATGCCGCGGGCCACCACTTCCCCGCCAATTTCCACCATATAGTTACGACATCCGCTGTCGTGGAGGTACTTTGCAATGATATCGCAGGTGTACCCTTTGGCGATGGCGCTCATATCTAACATAATTCCGGGATTATCCTTGATCACTCTTCCCTCTTCCAGCCTGACCTTCCGGTATCCCGTAAGCTGTAACAGACTGTCAATCAGTTCCTGTGTAATACTTTCGCGGTGTTTGAAACCAAATCCCCAAGCATTTACCAAAGGCGCCACGGTGATATCGAAGGCTCCTTCAGAAAGTTCAGAAACCTCCCTGGCCCGGTTGAAACAATTGATAAAGAGGGAATCGGGAACCACTGGCTGGTTGGTATTGATCAGCGAGATCTGGGAAGTTGTGTCGAAAGTGGAAAAGATGCGGTTCAGTCGGCCCAGTTCTGCGTCGATCTTCGCATGAAGGTCCACTCCACGCGGATGCTCATAAACGATGAGATAGATTGTGCCGTAAATCTTTCCCTCATTGTAAACATAAGCTGGCTGCCTGCAGGAGGTCGTAAACAGTATGATCCCTGTAATCAACAGCATTGCAAAACCAAGCGCCCTTCCCATGGTATGACTGATTGAAAATTTTCAAACTCCCGACTAACGGATGGCAGCCTTTTTAAGGCTGAGACCAGCCGCTATTCTCTCTTTTTTACAAATTTATACACCAAGTAGATGATAAAGCCCACCCCCAATGCAGCCATACCCCACGAGAGTTCAGTGTAGTAGCGATGAAGAAGATCCTTCTGGGTATAAAGAAAATATCCCATGGCTGCCAGCACGATATTCCATGTTGCAGAGCCAATTGCGGTAAAAAGAATAAAGTCCTTCATATTCATTCTGGCCAGACCTGCCGGAAGGGAGATCAGTTGTCGCACGGCGGGAACCAGCCTGCCGATCAGCGTGGAGCTCCTCCCGTGGCGCACGAAATAGGCTTCTGCCTTTTCCACTCCTTCGCGACTGAGGAGCATCAGACGGCCGACCTTTGATTCGGCAAAACGGTATACGATGGCCCGCCCCAAATACAAGGCGAAATAGTAATTGAAAAGTGCCCCAATTAACGCTCCCAATGTTCCGAAAACTACCACCAAAAGGAGATTGAGGTCTCCTTCGGCCGCCTTCCAGGCTGCAGGGGGAATAATCACTTCGGAAGGGAACGGGATGAATGAGCTTTCTATGGCCATAAGCAAGGTAATGGTCCAATAGTTGACATGGGCCATGTACCAATCGATGATGGTGCTGAAGAATTCCTGGATCATAAAATAAGATTAAGCCTCCATTAGCCGCCGAAATCGTCGTACAGGACATTCTCGTCGGGCACACCCAGATCGTAGAGCATCTTCTGCACAGCGCTGTTCATCAGTGGCGGGCCGCAGAGGTAATAGTCGATTTCTTCGGGCTGCTCATGGTTACTCAGGTAATTGTCGAAGATAACCTGATGGATAAATCCTGTGTGACCAGTCCAGTAGTCTTCAGGTTTGGGTTCAGACAAGGCCAGGGTGAATTGGAAGTTGGGGAAATTCTTTTCGATCTCCTCGAACTGTTCTTTATAGAAAACTTCACGGGCGGAGCGGGCTCCGTACCAGAAACTCACCTTGCGCTGGGTTTCCTTCATGGTGTGGAAGAGGTGGAAGAGGTGCGAACGCATGGGGGCCATTCCGGCACCCCCACCGATAAACATCATTTCATTGTCGTTATTTTTGAGGAAGAATTCACCGTACGGACCCGAGATAGTCACTTTGTCGCCCGGTTTCCTTGAGAAGATGAAGGAAGAGCAGATCCCCGGGTTCACTGCCTTGAACCGGTTGTTGGCGCGATCCCAGGGTGGGGTGGCGATGCGGACATTCAGCATTATGATGTTATTCTCAGCCGGGTGGTTAGCCATGGAATAGGCCCGGTAGGTAGGTTCGGGATTTTTCATCACCAGGTCGAAAGCGCCGAATTTCTCCCACTCATCCCTGAATTTGGGTTGCACATCTATGCTTTTAAAGTCCACATCCACAACAGGCACATCGATCTGAATGTATCCCCCCGATTGGAAATTCAGCGTTTCCCCCTCGGGGAGTTTAACCACAAACTCCTTGATAAAGGTAGCCACATTGTCGTTGGAGACCACTTCGCACTCCCATTTTCTAACTCCCATGATGTGTTCAGGGACTTTGATTTTCATATCTTCCCTGACTTTTACCTGACATCCGAGGCGCCAGTGGTTTAGCTGTTCTTTCCGGGTGAAGTGGTCGACTTCAGTGGCCAATATGGAACCACCGCCTTCGAGAACCTGACAACGGCACTGGCTACAGGTTCCCCCGCCCCCGCATGCCGAGGGCAGGAAAATTCCCTTTTCAGACAAGGTCGACAACAGGGTACTTCCCGGATTTACCACAACTTCCTTATCTTCATTGATAGTGATTTTCACGTCACCGGTCGCAGTGAGCTTTGCCCTGGCGTACAACAATGCCGAAACCAACACCAGCACAATGACCAGAAATGCCACGATACTGGTTAGGATCACAAAAATGACGGATACTTCTAATATCATTGTTCTTGTTTTTTATCGCTTTAAATGGTGATTCCCAGAAAACTCATAAAAGCAAGCCCCATTAGTCCGGTGACAATAAAAGCAATGCCGATTCCCCTTAAAGGAGCCGGAATCTTGTTGTACTTCAGTCTTTCCCGGATAGCTGCCAGCAGAACAATCGCCAGGGCCCAACCAGTTCCTGATCCCAGACCCCAGGCAAAAACCTGGCCGACATTATCATATTCCCGTTGCTCCATGAAAAGAGACCCCCCAAGGATGGCGCAGTTTACCGCAATCAGGGGCAGGAAAATACCCAGGGAATTGTAAAGGGCGGGCGAAAACTTTTCGATAACCATTTCAACCAACTGGGTCATGGCTGCGATCGTGGCAATAAAAACCATAAAACTCAGAAAGGAAAGGTCCACTTCTTTGAAACTCTCCCCTAACCATGCCAGGGCTCCCGGTTTCATGACATACTTCAACAACAGGTAGTTTACCGGAACAGTGATAACCTGAACAAAAATAACAGCTATTCCCAGCCCCATGGAGGTCTTCACCGTCTTCGATACCGCCAGATAGGAACACATACCGAGGAAAAAGGCGAAGATCATGTTGTCGATAAAAACCGACTTGACAAATATGTTGATAAACTCTTGCATAGCAGCTCTTTATTTGCAGTTATTCTTTTTCTATCAGCTCTTTTTTGATACTGCGCTGGATCCAGATGATCACTCCCACCAGAATTAAAGCCATGGTGGGCATGATAAACAATCCATTATTGGAGTACCCGAAGTCATAAAATCCCTGGGGAATGATTTTAACACCGAAAAGGGAACCTGATCCAATAAGTTCTCTGAAAAAAGCAACAATAAGCAATATCATGGCATATCCTGCCCCGTTGCCGATGCCATCCAGGAAAGAGGGCCAGGGCTTGTTTCCCATGGCAAATGCTTCCAGACGACCCATGATGATGCAGTTGGTAATGATCAATCCCACATAAACCGACAATTGTTTGCTGACATCGAAGACATAGGCCTTTAAAAACTGGTCGACGAGGATCACCATGGTGGCCACCACCACCAGTTGGACAATGATCCGGATGCGGGGAGGAATGTAATTCCGCAACAGGGAGATAAATAAATTGGAAAAGGCGGTCACCACGATAACAGATAACCCCATGACCAGTGCAGGCTTCAGTTTGACTGTCACTGCCAGAGCCGAACAAATTCCTAGGATCTGAACCGTTACCGGATTGTCAAGGTTCAGAGGTTTTGTGATCAGCTTCAGATTATTTGGTGAAAATATGTTCATCGTATTCTGGATTTTTATTTTCTGTTTTGAATAAAAAAGCGCTGGTACTGAACCAGACAGGAATCCAACATGGCTTCCAGCGCTTTTGAGGTAATGGTACCACCCGAAATGGCGTCAACAGCGTGGAGATCTCCTTCAGGAGCACCGCCTTTAAGTACTTTAACAGACACAAATTCAGCAGAATCCCTGAAGATCTGCTTCCCCCGAAATGGTTCTTCGAACCAGTCTGTAGAAATTTCTGCTCCCAAACCCGGGGTTTCACCTTGGTGTTCAAAAACAGCACCATAAATGGTATTCATATCGGGTTTGAAGGAAACATATCCCCAGATCGGTCCCCAAAGTCCGGTTCCCCGGACAGGAACCACATAAGCATTGGAGCCATCTTCAAGGGTTCCGATAAATACTGGCAAGGCACGCTGATCGGCAGGACGGGCAAGTTCACTTTTGATGTCCACGGTAAACGCATCGATGCCTTCCTGTTTTTCCCCCTTGGTGTTCAACACATAGCTTTCGGTGATGAATTTTGAATAGAGGTCCACTGCATTTTCGGGAGTAGACTGCACCCTCACCGATGCCAGGATATTTTGCTTCTTTTCCACTTCGATATTTTTGTCCTGCAAAGGCTTCAAACTAATAGAGGCAAGAGAGAGCAGCATGGCCACGATGAGCACCATCACCAGGGCAAAAACGAAAATATAGGTATTGCTGAAATTTTTCATTGCTTTCTGAATTAGGCGTTTTTCTTACTGTGAACCCGATTCAGTCGCCGTTTGATATGACTTTCCACGACGAAGTAATCGATCAGGGGGGCTGTAATATTCATCAGGAGGATGGCCAGCATCATCCCTTCCGGGTAGGCTGGATTGAACACCCTGATCATCACCGCGAAGGCGCCTATCCCAAATCCGTAAAACCACTTCCCCCTTTCGGTATGTGTGGCTGTCACTGGGTCAGTGGCCATAAAAACCATTCCAAAGGCAAATCCCCCCATTAACAGATGATTCCAGGGAGCCAGCTCCATATAGTCATTGGCAGGGAACAGGTTGCACAACCCTCCGATAGCCAGGGCGCCAAGGAGTGTGGAAAGCATGATTTTCCAACTTCCGACGCCAGTCCAGATCAGGATGGCAGCCCCGATGAGGATGGCCAATGTCGAAGTTTCACCAATGGAACCCGGGATATACCCCATGAACATATCCCCCAATGAGGGGATCTTTTCAGTATTCCCCAGAGCACACTCCGCAAGGGGCGTGGCGCCAGAGAAGCCATCGACAGGCGCTTTTTCTGTAAGCTGATAAATCCATACCTTATCTCCGGTCATGTGGCCGGGATAGGCAAAAAAGAGGAATGCCCTCGCCAACAAGGCCACATTCACGATGTTGTACCCGGTACCCCCGAAGATTTCCTTCCCGAAGACCACGGCAAAAGCGGTTGCCAGGGCTACCATCCAAAGCGGAATATTTACCGGGACAATCAAGGGGATCAGCAAGCCGGTGACCAAAAAGCCCTCATTGACCTCATGCCCGCGTATCTGGGCAAAAATAAACTCTATGCCCAAGCCAACCCCATACGATACCACGATAATGGGCAGAACCTTTAAGAAACCGAACCAGAAATTGGCCATGATACCCCGCTCGATTCCAAAAGCCAACCCATGCTGGTACCCGATATTCCAGCTCCCGAACAACAACACAGGGAGTAAGGCAAGCACCACCACAATCATCGTCCTCTTCAGGTCAATGGTATCATGAATATGCGTTCCTGTCCGGGAAGTATGGTCAGGGGTAAAAAGGAAGGTTTCAAAAGCCCCGAAGGTAGATCCAAATTTCTCATATTTCCCGCCTTTCTGAAAAAGCGGTTTGTTTTTATCTAAAAACTTCCTGAGTGATTTCATGTTCTATTCACTTAATTCTACGTTACCTTACCCCAGTTCTCTGATCATTGTGTTGATCCCTTTCCTGAGTATATCCTGTACTTCAATTTTTGAAGTACATACATATTCGCACAAAGCAAGGTCTTCCTCCACAACTTCATAAATTCCAAGTTTTTCCACTTTATCAATATCATCGGCCAGGATAGCTTTAATAAGTTCCACCGGCAGAATATCCATGGGAACCACCTTTTCGTACTGTCCGGTCATGACATAGGCCCTCTCCTCTCCGTTCATGTTGGTATCGGGTGCATAAACTCTCCCCGGCATGAGCCACGAAAAATAGGCCCTAGACATGGAGAATTTGTCGAGCCGGGGTTTTGCCCACCCCATAAACTCAAAATGATCACCTTCGGGAATCACCGTGATCTGGGAATCGTAAAAACCCAGGTAATTGTCACATTCAACCCGTTTACCGGTTAGTGCATTTCCGCTGATCACCCGCTGCTTAACGCCGATTTTCAGATTGCCTTCCAGAAGGGGACAAAGCCGGGTACCCAGGATGGTTTTAAAGTATCGCGGCTTCACGACTTCAGAACCCGTAAGGGCCACAA
>CAZLDP010000095.1:0-8198 GCA_964558145.1 uncultured Prolixibacteraceae bacterium
GGTTGTGGGCGACCGCACCATCGATGTTCACATACGGAAACTGAGGGAAAAGATCGGCAGCGACCATATCAAAACCTTGAAAGGAATAGGGTATAAATTCAAGGAATAACCTGGCCGGGGTTGCTGTCAGAGCTGACGGCGCAGCCTTGCAACCGGGATGTCGAGTTGCTCGCGGTATTTGGCTACGGTTCTCCGGGCGATGTTGTACGATTTTTCCCGGAGAATTTCCGTTAGTTTCTCGTCGGTCACCGGGTGGCGTTTATCTTCGTTATCGATGCAATCCTTCAGAATTTTCTTTATCTCACGGGTAGAAACCTCTTCTCCCGACTCTTTCTGCATGGCTTCCGAAAAGAAGTATTTTAAAGGAAAAATCCCGAAATGGGTCTGAATATATTTACTGTTGTAAACCCGAGAATCCGTGGAAATATCGAGGCCTGTCCGTTCCGAGATATCTTTCAGAATCATGGGTTTAAGACGGGTTTCATCCCCGTCGCGAAAATATTCCTTCTGAAATTCAATGATTTCCGCCATGGTAGAAAGCAGGGTTTGCTGCCGCTGTCTGATGGCATCGATAAACCACCGGGCATTATCAATCTTCTGCTTAACGAAGGCAGCCGCCTCCCTGGTATTCCTGTTTGAATGGTTCCGGTTTGCCATCATAGAACGAAGCATGTCGAGATACGATTCATTGATTCTTAGCTCAGGAATGTTCTTCTGGTTCAGACTCAACTGAAGTTCTCCGTCCACGCTCTCAAGAAGAAAATCGGGAACGATGTGCTGGTTCGATTTGTTAAGGGGATTGCTGTATGAACTTCCCGGTTTGGGGTTTAGTTTGAGGATCAGATCAATGGCTTGTTTCAGACCGGCATCGTCCACATTCAGCCGGCGTGATATTTTGTCGTAATGTTTTTTGGTGAATTCCTCAAAATAATCCTTGATGATGGTGATGGCCAGCTTCTGGTGCTCACCAGGTCGCCGGTAGAGCTGGAGAAGCAGGCATTCCTGAAGGGTGCGGGCGCCAACTCCGGGAGGGTCAAATCCCTGGATCACTTCCAATACTGCTGCAAGTTCCTCTTCACTCACGCTCATATTTAAATGAAAGGCAAGGTCGTCGCTGATGGAGGCCAAATCGCGCCGCAGGTATCCGTCTTCGTCGATATTACCAATGATGTACTCAGCCAGCATCTGTTGCTGCTCATTCAGGGTATCCATGCCTGCCTGTTCCTGCAGAAATTCGTGAAAGGTATCCCCCACGGAAAAAGGGATATCTACCTGTTTGTCATCGGGTGAGTAATTGTTGGTTTGCAATCTGTATCCCGGAATTTCATCTTCAGGCATATAATCTTCTACTGAAAACTCCTCATTGTCTTTATCTTCCCCTGAACGCAAATCAGGGGTTTCCTCCTCATGTTCCCCGTAGGTAGAGTCATCTTCCACTTCTAGTACAGGATTTTCTTCCAGTTCTTTCTTGATCCGCTGCTCAAGCTGCAAGGCAGGAATCTCTAGAAGTTTGATCACCTGAATTTGCTGTGGTGAGAGCTTCTGTAACAATTTTTGCTGCAGCGATAATTTTTGTTTCATATCCCGGATGAAAGTAGATGTTCAAATTTAATACTTTTTGCCGAAAGTATTCCATTTGCATCTTTTTCACATAGATCAGAATTCAGCATTTTTGGGTGTTCTGGGGAAGGCAATGACATCCCTGATATTTCCCATTCCGGTAAGGAAGAGAATGAACCGCTCGAATCCCAGCCCGAAACCGCTGTGGGGGACAGAGCCATACCTGCGGGTATCGAGGTACCACCACATCTCATCGACCGGAATATGCATCTCCTCCATCCGGGCAACCAGTTTTTCGTAATTCTCCTCCCTTTGCGATCCTCCGATGATCTCTCCAATCTGCGGGAAAAGAACATCCATAGCAGCCACGGTTTTACCGTCGTCGTTCTGCTTCATATAAAAAGCCTTGATTTCCTTGGGATAATTAATCAAGATGACCGGTTTCCGAAAATGTTTTTCCACCAGGTAACGTTCATGTTCGCTCTGAAGGTCAACTCCCCATTCCACAGGAAACTGAAATTTCTTCTTTTTGTAATGGTTTGAGTTTTGGAGGATCCCGATTGCTTCTGTATAGGTAAGCCTCACAAATTCATTATCGGCCACGAATTTCAGCTTTTCCACCAGGTCCATCGATTGCTGAT
Source organism: uncultured Prolixibacteraceae bacterium (assembly GCA_964558145.1). Classification (GTDB taxonomy): domain Bacteria; phylum Bacteroidota; class Bacteroidia; order Bacteroidales; family Prolixibacteraceae; genus UBA1413. The sequence goes on from CAZLDP010000095.1 coordinate 2,202, forward strand.
CCTGAGGTTTCCCCTTTTCCTCCTCTTTTAATCTTCCGGCAAGGAAGTGCAGGTCGTCGGCGCAGTTTTCAAGCGCATACCGGATGAGCGATTTGAGGAAATCCTCCGCAAGATCCATGTTGTCTTTCAGGTCATAAAAGGCCATTTCGGGTTCAATCATCCAGAATTCAGCCAGATGACGGGTAGTGTTGGAGTTCTCAGCCCTGAAAGTAGGCCCGAAAGTATAAATCTCTCCCAGGGCAGTTGCTCCAAGTTCTCCTTCCAGTTGGCCTGAAACCGTCAGATTGGTAGGTCTGCCAAAGAAATCCTCTGTGAAATCCACCTTTCCTTCTTCATTCAGAGGGGGTTTCAGGGCATCGAGGGTAGTTACCCTGAACATCTGTCCAGCGCCTTCCGCATCGGAAGCGGTAATAATCGGTGTGTGCAGGTAGTAAAAACCTCGCCGGTTAAAATAATCATGGATCGCAAAGGCCATGGCGTGCCGGATTCTGAAAATGGCCCCGAACGTATTGGTACGGAAGCGGAGATGGGCATTCTCACGCAGAAATTCAAGCGAATGTTTTTTAGGTTGAATGGGGAATTTTTCAGGATCGGCCCCCCCTAATAATTCAATATGCCGGGCTGCCAATTCTACCCGCTGACCACTGCCTGCCGAGGGCATCAACACCCCGGTTACCGCTAATGCGGCGCCAGTGTTTATCTCCCGTAACAGAGCCTCATCAAAACGATTGACATCGACCACAATCTGAAGGTTGTGGATGGTGGAACCGTCATTCAGCGCGATGAAACTGACAAGCTTGCTGCTCCGCTTTGTCCTTACCCAGCCTTTTACAAGAATCTCCTGACCCGTTTCCTGGCTCCTGAGGATCTCATTTACTTTTTTCCTGATCATACTTACCTTTATTAGCTCGTTTGCGTACGGGCTACAAAAGTACATTTTTATCGGGGAAAAATCACCGCCAACCGTTCACCGATAGAGGCTGAAGGCACCGGCATCAAGCGCCGGCCCCGGTTATTCCACCACCGTAGTCCAACCATAGATATCCGGCTCATCGCCATACTGGATTGCCCTGAGTTTTTTATAAAGTTTGATACTCCATGGTCCCGGCTCGTTTCCGTAGAAAAATTCCCTTTCCTCATCGGCATCATATATCCGTTTGATGGGGGAGATCACGGCTGCGGTTCCACAGGCGCCTATCTCCTCAAAGCCGGCAAGTTCCTCATAAGCGACCTTTCTCCGCTCTACTTTCAACCCGATTTCTTCCGCAAGAACCATCAGGCTTTTATTGGTGATGGAAGGAAGTATTGATTCAGATTCAGGGGTAATGTAACTGTTCCCCTTAATGGCGAAGAAATTGGCCGGTCCACATTCGTCAATGTATTTTTTCTCTTTGCTGTCGAGATATAAAACGGACGAAAATCCCCCTTTTTTAGCTTTGTAACCGGCTACCATGCTCGCTGCATAGTTACCACCTACCTTGTATTTCCCGGTTCCCTGTGGAGCAGCACGGTCATACTCACGGAGAATGATCAGATCGGTGGGCTTGAAACCTTCGGGGAAGTACGGCCCGACGGGCATGACAAAAACGATGAAAAGATACTCACTGGCGGGCTTCACTCCGATCTCGGCGCCGGTACCGATCAGCAGAGGACGGATATACAGCGAAGCGCCGGATTCATAAGGCGGTATATAGGAGGCGTTCAGACTCACGGCCATCTTGACCACCCTTTCAAACAATCCATCGGGTAACTTCTCCATCATGATCCCTTCACATGAACTCTTCATCCGGAGGGCGTTCTCTTCAAGCCTGAAAATCCTGACCTTCCCATCCTTCCCCTTGAAGGCTTTCAGCCCCTCAAAGGCTTCCTGCCCGTAATGAAGCGCAGTAGCCGCCATGTGGAGATTGATATATTCCGAAGAAGTGACCTCCGGTTCACTCCATTTGCCATCTTTGAAATAACAGCGTACATTGAAATCGGTTTTTTTATACCCGAAACCCAGATTTTTCCAATCGACATTTTCCATAATGATCTATTATTTAGTTTTTTATTTGCCCAGTTTCATCTTTTAACACTCCTCAAATAAACAAAATTAACGGCAAACATTTCAAAAATTCTATCATGTTTGGGCAGAAAGCAAAAAAGAATCCCAGCATACCCCGGCATCCCTTCACAAAAATAATTCACTTCTTTCCCCTATCTCTTGCCAAACCGGTTAAAAAACCGGATAAAAAACAACAGGGCTGCCAGAAGGAACACCCCCATCATAAGCCAAGACGGTATCGCAACGAGTTTCAGAAAATAATTGATGACCAGCAATGCCAGAACTATCACTAAAACATTGTAGATCGCGTTGATTAACTTCATGGTTTTCATTCTTTTAATTACTGATTATTTGTAGATTTCCGGACTGCCGGCTCAATTTCACCTGATAACCGTTGTGTTTACGGATATTCAGCGCATATTCGTCACCCAACAGCAAATACTGCCCTTTGATTCCATGGAGAACCGCCGTTAAACGGGGTGTTTTATCCAGATTTATAGTGGTGATTTTCTCCGGAAATTTTAAAACCGGATAAGCGATCCGCGTGACCTCTTCATCCGGAAGCCAGTATTTCCGCAATTCAGGGGTCAAAAGATCCCACACTCTCCTTTTTTCAGTTGCAAGGGAGGTGACTTCCGGTTGTATATTCCGGAGCATATCCCTCCAGTTAGTTTTGTCGGAGAAATATTGTTTGAGCCATACCTCCATAACTCCTGCTATATGCCGGTTGGGGGTACGGGCAACGGGAATGGCTTCAACAGCTCCCTGATCAATCCATCGTGCAGGCGCCTGGTGATGACGGGTAGCGCCTACTTTCAATCCGGGTGATAAAGCCAGATAAACAATATGGTCAATCAGGTCGTGCCGGAGAGCATATTCCAAATCCCGTGCAATGCCCAAATGGGCTTTCGACAATTCGGGCTGCAGAACCGATTCACTGGCCTCGGGCGCCGTTTGAAGGCAGTTATAACAAAATCCCTGCGCAAAAGAAGTCTTCATTACTTTCCCGCAGGAGATACAATGAATGACACCTGTATACTCCAGGGTGATTTCCGTGCCAATCAACGGGTTCATGAAGAGTTCAGCATCGTTGAAAGGGAGGTAATAACGGACCGGATCGGCATATTCCACCCTCATTTTGCGTATGTCTCCCTCGATTTGCAAATAATGGAATTTTAGAATATCAGGATATCAGAATTTAAGCCTATCTAAAGAATTCTTATTATTGGATCTTTCAGATTGTTCAGTTTTTCAAATCAGGATCATTGGCAATTCCGAGAATACCCAGGTAGATCAGTTTAGCCGCATCTTCCATGATTTCGGGAGTAAGACCGTCGGCGTTGTCAAGCGGCTGATGGTAATACACTGTTTTAACAGTACCCGTAGTCCAGAGGTTCATCATGGGGTAACCGGCATTCCCGAATACGGCGCCATCGGTTCTGAGGCGGCCGAATGAGACATTGTGCCGGGTAACCTTCATGGGTCGATGAATCAAGGAGTCGTTTCCCCGGGTGAAATGAAGGAGCAACTCCGGGTTTGATAATCCGCCCTGCAAAAAAAATCCTGTTCCGTTGCCCACCATATCCAGATTGAGCATCAGACGGACCTTTTCCTTCGGCCAGAGTGGGTTTCGGGTATAGAACGTACTTCCGTAAAGACCGCACTCCTCGCCGCCGAAAAAAATAAAAATAACGCTCCTGCGCGGTTTTACCTCCAGGGAAGCCAATGCCCTGGCTGCACCTAATATATCGGCACAACCCGATGCGTTGTCAAGAGCTCCCGGGAAAAGCATACCGGAATGACCAACCCCATCGAGATGTGCCCCCACAATAACGGCTTCCTCTTTAAGCGCCGGATCACTCCCTTCAATTATTCCGACTACATTGCAGGAATTGGCATGCGGATAATGGTTTGTGGAAGCCTTCAGCGTCACTTTCCTTTGCAAGGAAAACGATCCTGGTTCCATTTTTTTGGCTATCGCAGTTTTGAGTCCCGCATAAGGAATTCCCTTTTCTGAAAGAATATCATTGGCTACCGCCTCACTGATATGGGCATAGACAAATCCATCGAGCCAGGAGGTGTTCGGATTGGCCGTCAGTCCCACATAGAGTAAACCGGAAGCCCCCAATTCCTTGGCTCTTGTGAACTTGTACCGGTGATTGCCGTAAGTCTGCCACCTGGCCATGACGGAATCATCGCGGCCATAAGGCATTCCCGACTCCACCAGTACAATTTTTCCCTTCACGTCCATCCCGGTGTAATCATTATATCCCAATTCAGGCGCCGAAATGCCAAAACCGGCATATACCACTTCGCCGGTTACATTTCCGGAGGCTGAATTGGATCCCGGATAATAATCATCCGGAAATTTCAATTTCCGCCTCGGGGTTTTTCCGTTCTTTCCGCCACGATGGATGATCACTTTCCCGGGATGAAGCACATCGGTATAGGCGTTGGGAAACCACTGATAATAGGAGGTGTCATTTACTCCGGGCTTTAAACCCCACTCTCGAAGCAACCGGGTCACATAACCGGCTGCGCCGAGATATTCCGGCGATCCCGAAAGCCTTCCCTTGTATTTGGGGGAGCTCAGCTCCTGCGCATAGTTCAGAATATCGTGACTGGAGATGCGATGAAAAATTTCAGTCTCATTGGTTATTTTTTCTTGCGCATTTCCTGCTAAACCCAGGCTTATCAATAGAATCCATAAAACCGGTAAACTCTTTTTAGCCATAAGTCATATCTTGAACCGGCAAAAATAATAAAACCCGGATAAATCTTATCCTGATTTTTACCTACCTGCTTTATTCGTCCTGGATGACTCCGGTTTTAAAATCAATTCGTATTTTTAAAACCTCAATTCAAATTCAGTAATTTTTAAATAACACCGATATGAAACGCAGGGTATTTTTAAAACAGTCGGCCTGGGGTGCTCTGGCTGCCACGGGATTATCGGCTACCCTCCCGGGTTTTGCTTCAGGGCAAAAGAGTTCGAACAGCGCAACCTTCAAACTCAAGTATGCTCCGGGATTCGGGATGTTCAAGGAACATGCCGGCAATGATCCGATCGAACAAATCCGGTTTATCCACGACCAGGGGTTCAGAGCAATTTTCGACAACGGCCTGATGAATAAGGAACCGGCTTTACAGGAAAAAATAGCCAATGAATTGGCAAAACGGGGCATGGACCTGGGTCCGTTTGTTGTGTATGCCGATTTCAGCGCCCGGTCGATGGTTACCCGCGACCCTGAAATCATGGAGATGCTCCGGGGCAAAATGAAGGAGGCTCTGGAAGTTCAGAAAAGAACCCAGGCAAAAACGGCCCTGGTTGTACCCGGCCGTTATGACGAGAAGCTGGCATGGGATTACCAGACGGCCAATGTAATTGATACCATGCGGATGTGCTGCGACATAGTCGGTCCATCAGGCTTAATCCTGGTGATGGAGCCCTTGAATGCCCATACCGACCATCCGGGACTTTTCCTGACCACCATACCCCAGAGTTATATGATATGCAAAGCGGTAAACCACCCAAGCTGTAAAATTGTCAATGACATGTATCACCAGCAGATTACCGAGGGGAATATCCTCCCCAATATTGACATGGCATGGGAATACATTGAAGCCTTCCATATCGGCGACAATCCGGGAAGAAAGGAACCCACCACCGGAGAAATCAATTACCTGAATATCTTCAAACATATCCACAAAAAAGGATATGACGGAGTGCTTTGCATGGAACATGGCAAAAGCAAACCCGGGAAGGAGGGAGAACAGGCAGTGCTGGAAGCTTACCGGAAAATGGATGCCTTTTAGCTTTCAGGGGAGATCCCGCGCGTTAACCAGTTTAATGCCATACCACATATAACGATTATCTGCAACCCCAAAAACCAGCCGTCGGATGACCATGTGCCGGAAGATGGGTATTTCCAGGTTTCCCGATAGTGCGGGAT
>CAZLDP010000096.1:0-8135 GCA_964558145.1 uncultured Prolixibacteraceae bacterium
CCCTTACTGTGCAAGATTTTTATTATTCTGTTGATTTTAAAGATTTTGACGCTGGTAATCACTCTATTTCTTATTATTTCAGTGTGACTGACAATGATGCAATTCATTTTCCTAAAACTACTACTTCTGAAAGTTTTTCTTTTACCTTTCCAGATAGGGAACAAGTTGATAAAGCTAATAAAGAAGGATTTCGTGATATTGAAAGATTAATGAAAGAAAGTATGCAGATTGTTAAGGAAATTAAGTTGGGAATGAAGGATCTGCAATTGAAAAATTTAAATAATGATATTTCGGGTTGGGAAAAATCCCAATTAGTGAATGACCTTGTACAAAAGAAAATAGAGTTGGAAATGGTTTTGAATCAAATTGAAAAGAAAAATCAAGAATTGAATAATTTCAGCAATACGTATGAGGAACTGTCGGAGGAAATAATTAAAAAGCAACAAATGTTAGAAGATTTATTAGATCAAGTAATGACAGATGAGTTGCGAAGGTTAATGGATGAATTTAATAAACTGGCTGATGAGTTTAATAGTAGACGATTGAACGAAATTAACAGGGAGATCGAAATTTCTTTGGAAGACCTTTCCAGACAGTTAGATAGAAATCTGGAGATGTTGAAAAGAATGGATATTGAAAAACAGCTTGATCAAATTATTGAAAGGACCGAAGTAATTCAGCAGGAGACTGAAAAGGATGCCGAAAGAATCAATAAATTGGACAGTTATGAACAGGAAATTGAGAGTGTTAATGATAAATTGAACGAGATCACTGATATACAACAGGAACTGGAGAATGTTTTAGAACAAAACAACCAATTGGCCAAGCCTTTGAATTTTGATAATTTTAAAGAAGAGTTTGAGGATATTAAACGAGAATTACAACAAACTATTTCTGAGTTGAAAAAAAAGAATAAAATTAGTTCAGCGGAATTTATGCGGAAATCTTCTGAAGTACTTAAAAATCTTGTTTTTGCCATGCGGCAAATGTTAAAAAGTCATTCTATAGAGCAAAGAGGTGAAGATATCAGGGCGCTTCAGCAAATACTTAAAAATCTTGTTTATTTTTCTTTCAGGCAAGAAAATATATTGAAAGGGATGAAATCTGTATCATTTAATGATCCGACCATTAGGCAATTTATTAGAGAACAAAAGGAACTTTCGGAAATAAATCAGTTGATAAGTGATTCGTTGTATGCTTTGTCACTTAGGTCCCCTCAATTCGGTAGTTTAATTAACAAGGAATTAGTTGATATAGAAGTTAATTTATTAAGAACCAATGAATTAATGAGAGATGGCGGATATTCACAGGTTTCTACGCACCAACAGCTTGTTATGACTTCAGCCAATAATCTGGCTTTGTTTCTTAGCGACATTTTGAAGAGCATGGATGAACAACTTTCCAATGCCAACGGAGATGAAGAAAATTGTGAAAAAGGAGGGATGGGGGGAAGCATATCAAAGATGAAAGGTCAGGCTGAAAATTTGAGAAAGCAACTTGAACAAATGATTGAGAAATTGAAAAAGGGTGATGGGAAGGCGAACAGCAGGGAACTTAGTGATGCCATGATGCAACATGAATTGATGCAACAAATGTTACGTGAACTTCTTAATAATGGGAGTATTGGTAGTCTTGCCAGGAAGCAGTTACAGGAAGTTGAACAAATTCTTGAACAGAACAGAAAAGAACTGGTTAATAAAAGGATAAATTCTTCGATGCTGGAACGTCATAATTTGATTATGACCCGTTTGCTTGAAACTGAAAAATCGGAAACCGAAAGAGATCAAGATAATAGGAGGGAATCCAACAGCGCTGATGAAAAATTTTACAGTCGTCCTGCCCAATTTTTTGAAAAATGGGTACCAGGGGGTATAACTATAGAACAGTTTCAACGTAAAAGTTTGAATCTTAATTATTTTTATCAAAATAAATACGTTAATTATGTAGAACGTTTTAATCATTTCAGTCAAGGGAAAGATGGAAATTGAAATTATGTCTGATACAATGGAACTTCTCCATGTTGAGAGTTTTATTAGGATGTTATTTGAAAAATATGGATTACCTGAGAAAATTTTTTACAATGTTTTGGTTTGTGTCAATGAAGCGGTAGTCAATTCGATAATGCATGGGAATAAATATGATGAAAATAAAAAAGTGAAAATTCAGACATTTACCACGGAAAATCATTTGTTTTTTAGAATTGCCGATGAAGGTGAAGGTTTTAACTACAGGGAGTTGCCAGATCCTACCACTGAGGAAAATTTACTGAAGGAATCAGGTAGGGGGTTATATATTATTAAAAATATTTCTGAAGATATTGTTTTCAGTGAAAAGGGAAATATTATTGAATTTAAAATCAAGTTAGGTGGGGAGAATTAATTTTTATTTTGAAGGTGTTCCCAGGTTAGTTTTGTATCAGGATAGGTTAAGGGAAATTATTCAGGAGGTTGGAATAGAAGAGAACATAAGTGTGGGAGATATCAATATAGTCTTTTGTACTGATAATTACCTTTTGAAAATCAATAACTCATTTTTAGATCATGATTATTACACAGATATTGTCACCTTTGATTATACTTTGGGAAATAGGATTTCCGGTGAGTTGTATATTAGTGTTGATAGAGTGAAAGAGAATGCCGTTATCTTCCAGCAGCCGTTTAAGGTTGAACTTGTAAGGGTTATTTTACACGGGGTGTTACATTTGTTGGGATATTGTGATACTACTTCTGATGAGGAGTTGATTATGAGAAATAAGGAAGATTACTATCTTTCGCTGTTTCAAGTATACAAGATGTACTGATGTTTCCTGAGTATGATATTGTAGTTGTTGGAGGTGGTCATGCAGGTTGTGAAGCTGCTGCAGCGGCTGCCAACAGGGGGTCAAAAACCATTTTGGTTTCAATAGACATGACTAAATATGGTCAGATGTCGTGTAACCCTGCAATGGGAGGGATTGCCAAAGGTCAAATTATCAGGGAAATTGATGCCTTAGGAGGATATGCTGGCCGGTTATCAGATCGTTCCACTATCCAATTTAGATTACTTAACAGATCTAAGGGACCTGCCATGTGGAGTCCTCGTGCTCAGGTTGATCGGATGCGATATGCCGAAGAATGGAGAAATGTTTTAGAAAATATTCCCTTCCTCGATTTATGGCAGGATACAGTAACAGAAATTCTTATTCGGAATGGAAGAGCCAATGGGATAGTTACGCAAATGGGTGTGGAAATTCGGTCGAAGGCTGTAATTCTAACCAATGGAACATTCCTGAACGGTCTTATTCATGTGGGAAGAAAAAAGATGGTGGGAGGTAGGATTGGAGAATCGGCTTCTATGTTTTTGACTGAACAACTGGTGGCTGCTGGTTTTACTACAGGACGGTTAAAAACAGGTACCCCGGTTAGGATTGATGGTAGAAGTATTGATTTTTCAAAAATGAGTGAGCAGAAAGGAGAGGATGACGGTTATAAATTCTCTTATTAACCAAATGAGATTTCTGTCCTTACATAAAGGTCGTGCTGGATTACTTTTACGAACAGTGAGGTTCATAGAATTTTGGAATCTGGGTTTGACGATTCACCGATGTACAATGGAACTATACGGAGTACAGGTCCTAGGTATTGTCCGAGTATTGAGTCTAAACTGGTTACATTTGCCGGGAAAGAGATGCATCAATTGTATTTGGAACCGGAAGGAGAAACTACCCAGGAATATTATTTGAATGGTTTTTCTTCGTCTCTTCCCTGGGATGTACAATATGAAGCCTTGCGGAAGATTCCTGGGTTGGAACGGGCTAAGATTTATCGGCCTGGATACGCCATTGAATATGATTATTTTGACCCCACTCAACTCCATCATTCACTGGAGACTAAACTTATTGAGAATTTATATTTTGCTGGTCAAATCAATGGTACCACTGGGTATGAAGAAGCTGATGCACAGGGTTTAATAGCTGGTATTAATGCTTCCTTAAAAATTCAGGGAGAGACTACTCCTTTTGTTTTAAACAGAGACGAAGCTTATATCGGAGTTTTGATTGATGATCTGGTTACTAAGGGGGTTGATGAACCGTACAGGATGTTTACCAGCCGGGCCGAATACAGGATTTTACTCAGGCAAGATAATGCCGATGAGCGGTTAACACCCCGTGGTTATTCTCTGGGACTTGCTGATAGTGAACGGATGGAGCTTCTTGAAACCAAGATCAGGGCAAGGAAGAAGATTAAGGAATTTCTACGGTCATTCAGTATTAAACCACAGTTTATTAATGATTTGTTGAATAAAACAGGTACAGCGCCATTGAAACAACCAGTTAAATTAATAGATATTTTGTTACGTCCCCAAATTTCTATTTTAGATTTGGCAGAACATGTGGCACCATTCAATAATTTTTTGGATAAATTGGAATTGGGCAACCGTTTCCGGGAGATTACTGAATCGGCCGAAATTGAAATTAAATATGAAGGATATATACAGCGTGAACAAAATTTGGCTGAAAAGATGATAAGGTTGGAGCATATCCAAATCTCGGGTCGATTCAAGTACTATGAAATTTTATCTCTTTCTTCCGAAGCAAGACAAAAACTGGAGTCCATTCAACCTGCCACGATCGGGCAGGCGAGCAGAATTCCAGGAGTTTCTCCTGCTGATATCAATGTGCTCCTGATTTTGCTGGGACGATAATGTTCCACGTGGAACTATTTCGACCGTTCCGAACAAACGTGAATTTGTCAGTGTAATAATTTGAACTAACAACAACAATAGATTAACAGGATGGAATTAATACAATACATCAGGGAAATTCCCGATTTTCCGCAAAAAGGGATCAATTTTAAAGACATCACCACACTGATAAAGGACCCCGCTGCATTTAAAATGGTGGTTGATCAGATAACCGATCATTTCCGGAATAAGGGAATAACAAAGGTGGTTTCTTTGGAATCCCGTGGATTTATTGTGGGGGGTGCCTTGGCTTACCTGTTGGGAGCGGGTTTTGTGCCTATCAGGAAATCGGGAAAACTGCCTGCGGAAACGGTTTCCATCTCTTATGAACTGGAGTATGGGTCCGACATGATCCAAATCCACCGCGATGCGCTTACTCCCGATGATGTGGTACTGATCCATGATGACCTGTTGGCTACCGGAGGAACGGCCATGGCAGCTTTGCAACTGGTCAGGAAACTGGGAGTTCGGAATATTTACATGAGTTTCCTAATCGATCTGGGTTTTATTGTTACCCCGCTTAAGGAACAGGTCGCTGCTACCAACCCGCACATTCTAATTACCTATAAATAAGGGGAGGTTTGTCTGGAAAAATCGAAAATGAAAACATTGGCAGTCTGAAAGAAATTATTTTGAGGCTGCCCGATCTGCCGGGTATTTACCAATATTTCGACGATGGAGGGACCATTATCTACATCGGAAAAGCTAAAAATCTCAAAAAAAGGGTCTCCTCCTACTTCATAAAAACTCCAGAAAACCGGAAAACAGCACTTCTGGTCCGAAATATTGCAGACATCCGGCATATGGTCGTCGATTCAGAGGAAGATGCCTTGTTGCTTGAAAATAACCTGATTAAAAAATATAAACCCCGTTACAATATCCGTTTAAAAGATGATAAAACCTATCCGTGGATATGCATAAAAAAAGAACGATTCCCCAGAGTATTCAAAACCCGGCAGGTTATACGCGATGGTTCTGAATATTTCGGGCCCTTCACATCGTGGATGACGGTTACCACTCTACTCGAGCTTTTTAGAAAACTGTACAGGCTCAGAACCTGCAATTACCTCCTTACAGTCGAAAATGTAGAAAAGGGTAAATATAAGCGCTGTTTGGAATTTCATATTGGAAACTGCACAGCTCCCTGTGAAGGATTGATAGAGGAAGTTGAATATAATAGGGGCATTGAGGAAATCAGGGATATTCTCAAAGGAAATGTAGTGGTGGTAATCCGTCAACTTAAATCATTGATGCTTCGTCTTTCCCAGGAATACCGGTTTGAAGAAGCCCAAATGGTTAAAGAACGAATAGCATTGCTTGAAAACTACAAGAGTAAATCAACTGTGGTAAGTACCTCTATAACTGATGTGGATGTGTTTACCATTGATTCTGACGACAAAATAGCTGTGGTCAACTATTTGAAAGTAATCAGGGGAGCCATCGTACAAACCTATTCCATGGAAATACGGAAACAACTTGATGAATCGGATAAGGAACTTTTGCTTTCCGGTATTGTGGAAATCAGACAGAAAATTTTTAGCAATGCCAGAGAAATTCTGGTTCCTTTCAGATTGAATCGCGGGCTGAAAAACCTGAAATTTCATGTTCCGCAACGCGGTGACAAACATAAACTCCTTGAATTGTCACAGCGAAATGCCAGGTATTTCAGACTCGAACGGATGAAACAATCTGAAATATCCCGGACGGTCGGCCGGCATGCCGATAGAGTGCTAACATCCCTGCAGAAAGATTTTCAGCTTGTAGAACTCCCCATCCGTATCGAATGTTTCGACAACAGCAACCTTCAGGGAACATCGCCTGTAGCTGCGTGTGTGGTGTTTATCAATGGGAAACCAGCCAAAAAAGAGTACCGCCACTTCAATGTGAAAACTGTAGAAGGCCCCGATGACTATGCTTCTATGGTTGAAATTGTTACCCGCCGTTACAGACGCCAACTGGACGAAAACCAACCCCTTCCCCAACTGATTGTCATTGATGGGGGAAAAGGACAGCTTTCGGCTGCCACCCGCGCACTGGAAAATCTGGGACTGAGGGGAAAAATCCCTATAGCTGGAATTGCCAAACGCCTCGAAGAAATATACTTTCCCGATGATCCTGTTCCGGTATATTTAGATAAAAAATCAACATCCCTGAAACTAATCCAACAACTTCGTGATGAAGCACACCGGTTTGGTATTTCTTTCCACCGGTTGAAACGATCATCGGATTTTGTCAGCTCGGAACTCAACGCAATACCCGGAATTGGTTCGGTCACATCCCGGAAATTGCTCACCCGTTTTAAATCGGTGAAAATTATTCGAGAGCTGTCTCTTGAAGCGCTTGAGGAGGAAATTGGAAGTTCAAGAGCGAAGACAGTTTATGATTATTTTCATTCCAACTCCGGAAATCAGAATTAATCAGTAATTGCAGAAAGGTCCGAAATTTATATTTTGTTTTAAATATTTCATTATCAGTTTGTTAAACATTATTTAACATTATATTCTCAGGGAGGTTGTCATCAAATTATCCGGATTACCCCTTGTCTTGTTTTGTGGCAATTCTGAAGATGTAAATTTTCACACCGGCCTCCATAGGGGTGAGTCATGTTTCCACGTGGAACATTTTAAAAGGCTGGCCGGTATTTCTGGTCACTTTCAAGCAACCCAAGATAACTGGTAAAGCGCGATTCCGCGACTTCCCCTTTTTCCACGGCTACTTTAACGGCACAACCAGGTTCATGGGTATGGGAGCAGTTATTGTACTGGCAAAGTGCTGACAAGGAAAATATTTCCCTGAAGTAATGGGAGATTTCCCAGGATTCCATTTCAAGCATTCCGAATGCCTTTATTCCGGGTGTATCGATAAGGTAGCCTCCGAAATCTAGTTCGAATAGTTCAGAAAAGGTAGTAGTGTGTTTTCCTTTTTCATGATAATCCGAAATTTCGTTGGTTTTCAACTCCAGACCCGGCTGTAAGGCATTGATAAGGGTAGATTTTCCAACCCCGCTGTGGCCGTTCAGAACGCTGATTTTACCCTTCATCATGCCTGTCAGTTCTTCCAGCCCCTGGTTATACAGCGCGGAAGTATGAATACAGGGATAACCGATTTTTCGATAAATGGAGGTATAATGTTGTAAAAGAGTGCGTTGTTCATCATGGTACAAGTCGGTCTTGTTGAAGACCAATACTACAGGAATCCTGTAAGCCTCAGCCGATGCCAGGTAGCGGTCGATGAAAGTGGTGGTGGTTACCGGATACGCGATAGTGGCGACCAGGAAGGCCTGATCGATATTGGCTGCGATGATATGGGCCTGCTTGGAGAGATTCTGGGATCTCCTGATGATGTAATTTTTCCTTTCATGGACTTTATAAATCAACCCCAGGGGAACAGGACGATCCAGGCTATCCCTGGTT
>CAZLDP010000097.1:0-8132 GCA_964558145.1 uncultured Prolixibacteraceae bacterium
GTATGATACGTTCTGGGTACCAGTGCCGGTTCTGCAAGGATCGAACCTGCATTTACCGAACATTAAGGTATCGGGAAGAATAAGATGGCTGAACCTCTCCGGATTATATGAGATAGAGTGAACCCCGGAGTATGATTATCCTGTCGGGGTGAAAAAATAATCCTTTATTTAAGCCACTGCATTATTATTATCAAAAAGTTTCTATTTTCACCCCGTCGAAGTTGTACTTCCATACATGCTGATAATAGGGAAACCATTATGAAAATAATACGATATGAATCAAAGTAAGCCTAGAGTGATAAAAGATTACGACAAACTTGATCCTGCCATTCAGGAACAGATTAAGTTGGTTTACCCTGCGGGATTTAGCGACCACCTTCTCTATTATTTCGACAAGGATGGAAAAAACGTGAGCGCCCTCCCTTTTGAGACCGAAGACAAGTACTATCTGATCAGGATGACCCTCAGCGAAGCGGAACGGATCATCGAAGACGATGATGATTATGATGATGACGGGTTCCTGAAAGACCATGTCAGGGAAGAGTATGAAGATAAATATGCCGACATGGATTTTACCGCTTCAGAAGAAGAGGAAGAAGAGGAAGAATCAGCCGATGACATGGATGATGAAGGTGATGGCGATGACGAGGATTATTGAATTGAGGGGTAGTGGTAAAGATTTTAAAAAGAAGAAAAATGACATTGAAGAAAAAGGCGATTCTGATAATTCTTGATGGTTGGGGTATTGGCGACGGAAGCAAAAGGGATATCATCTCCCAGGCTCCGACACCTTTTATGGACCACCTGTATGCTAACCATCCCCATTCCAGGTTGTTGACCTGTGGTAGGAATGTGGGATTACCCGACGGTCAGATGGGGAACTCGGAAGTGGGCCATCTCAATATTGGAGCAGGACGGGTTGTTTACCAGGATATGGTCAGAATCACCAAGTCGATTGAGGACCGTGAATTGTGGGAAAACCCGCAGATTGTGAAAGCATTCACCTATGCACGGGAACAAGGGAAGAAGGTGCATTTGATCGGTCTCATCGGTCCCGGTGGAGTACACGCCCTGAGTTTCCACATGATTGCCCTTTGCCGGATCGGAACCGATATGGGAGTGAACCAGATTTTTATTCATGGCCTGACCGACGGCCGAGATACCGATCCCAAGTCGGGTTATGGATTTATTGAAAACGACCTGGCAAACCTCAGGGGGACAAACGGGAAATTTGCTTCCCTGATCGGGCGTTACTATGGGATGGACCGGGATAAAAACTGGGACAGGCTGAAGCTTGCCTATGATTTGTATACCCTAGGAAAGGGCAAAAAAACTACGAACCTTCTTCAGGCCATTAAAGAAAGTTATGAGGAAGGGGTGACCGATGAATTCATCAAACCGATTGTGGTTACCGATGAAAAAGGGAAACCTTTGGGCTTGATTGAAGAGAATGATGTAGTGATCTGTTTCAATTTCAGGACCGACCGTTTGCGGCAGACCACAATCGCCTTCACGCAGAAGGATCTCCCGGAATATGGGATGCACACCCTGCCGCTGCACTGGTGCACCATGACCAGCTATAAGGCTGATTTCAGGAATATCCATGTAATCTTCGAAAAGGAAGATGTGTCTCATACCATGGGTGAATTGGTGGCCGAGGCGGGTCTGAAACAGATCCGGATTGCAGAGACTGAAAAGTATGCCCATGTCACCTTTTTCTTCAGCGGAGGACGCGAGGCTGAATTCCCGGGTGAAAGCAGGATAATGATTCAGTCGCCCAAAGTTCCCACTTATGACTTGCAGCCAGAAATGTCGGCGCCACTGGTCAAAGATGCCATTGTTGCAGAACTGAACAAACAGTCGGCCGATTTTGTGGTATTAAACTTTGCCAATGGCGACATGGTTGGGCATACCGGTGTGTATGAGGCCATCTACAAAGCTGTGATTGCTGTTGACGGGTGTGTCAGGGGAGTGGTGGAGGCTGCCCGCGCAAACGGATACGAGGTTCTGATCATTGCCGATCATGGCAATGCCGATCATGCTGTCAATGACGATGGTTCGGCAAATACGGCCCATTCACTCAATCCGGTTCCCTGTATCTATGTGGGTGACCGGAAGGGAATCAGATTGAAAGACGGGATACTGGCAGATGTGGCTCCCACGCTCCTTACATTGATGGGATTGGAAATTCCCAGGGAAATGACAGGAAAGGTGCTTCTGGAAGGCTGATTTAGTTCCTCTGCTGCTGTATGGTTGAAATCGGCAAAGCGATTGTAAGTCTCGATCTCTTCAAGGAGTATTTTACCTGTGATCTGAACCTCTGCAAGGGGGCCTGTTGTATTGAGGGAGATTCAGGAGCGCCCCTTACCGATGAGGAAGCTGCTTTACTTGAAGATGGGTACCTTGCTTTTAAAAACTATCTTCAGGAGGAACATTCTGAGGAAATTACGAAACAGGGTTTTTCTGTTATCGATAGTGACGGTGACCGGGTTACACCACTGGTCCAAAATCGGCAGTGTGCCTACTCTTTTTATGATGGGGAGGGTATCCTGAAATGTGCCGTGGAAAAGGCATGGTCCGAAGGAAAGATAAGCTTCCGCAAACCAGTCTCTTGCCATCTTTTTCCTGTGAGAATTACTGAGTACCGGCATTTCCACGCCGTTAACTACCAGAAAATCAAAATATGTGCTCCCGGAAGAGATTGTGGTCTGAAACGGAAAATACCCCTGTGGCAGTTTCTGAAAGAACCCCTGACCAGACAATACGGTGAAGAATGGTATCAAGAACTTGCCCTCGCGGCAAGGTACATTGAAGAAGAAAAATAAAGGGTTCAGGTTGATACCGGTAACCCTCCCGATCCTTTTTAATAAGCCATCAGTTCCACCCGGTTACCGTCAGGATCAAGAATGATGCTTTCATAGAGATTGTCGCCTGTTATCCGGGGTTCACCGATAACCTTGAACCCATCCTCCTTTAACCGGCGGGTGAGTTCGTCCACTTTCTTCCTTGAACCGGGATTCATAGCAAAATGAATAAGCCCGGTATTCTGTTTCAGCGGATTGTTCTTGTTCTGTGGAACATTGGGCATTTCCATCAGTTCAAGTTTACACCCTCCGTTGAAAGAGAGAAAATAGGACCTGAATTCCTTCGAATGGTTATAATAGGCATGCCCGGAAGAAGCATCAAAATAGTGCATGTAAAAATTCCGCATTCCTTCAAGATTGTATGTCCATATGGCAATGTGATCTATCGTCATGGCGTTGCTTATTGGTTAATATTTTATTTACGGAACTTTTTACGGATTGTTATATTTTAACGCATTTTTAAATGGAAATAGACCGGACAAGGAGCGGTCTAAGATTCGGGGGTGTTCAATTCATGGGACCCCGACAGACCCAATCCCTGCCACCGGTTTCATGTTTTCAAACATTACCGTCAAAAGGTCGGAACTTCACAGGGGAAAGTCCGATATTTTAGTTATTTATTACCTCCCGGCTTGAGCGCTCCAGGAGGAAATTCCGTTCCCCGGAATAGGATAACAGGTTGAATATGAATTTGTCAAAAAGAGAAAGAGCATGCTCTGATTGAGGAATCTTATTTGCAAGGATTCATTCGTTGAAAAACCGGCCCTGATTTTTTCTATTTTTGGCCCAAAATAAATTGGCAGGTTTTTTGGTTTTCGGTTTAAAGCGAAAAATAGAGGAATGATGATATACACGGTACCGGCATTGTTAGAAGAATCTTGCAGGAAGTTCAGTGAGTGCACGGCGCTCTCTTTTGTTGGGGAAGATCCGCTCACTTATGGTCAGTTAGAGGAGAGGGTGTCGATGATCGCCACCTTGTTGGTGTCGTCGGGCATCAACAAGGGTGACAAAGTAGCCATTCTCAGTTCCAATATGCCCAACTGGGGGAGTGCCTTTCTGGCCATCCTCAGGCTTGGTGCAGTGGTTGTACCCATTTTACCTGATTTTCATACCCAAGAAATCCTTTCCATCCTTGAACATTCGGAGACAAAAATGGTTTTTGTCTCTGCCAACCTCTATTTTAAGATTGAAAAGGAGAAGTTAGGTAACGTCAGCCGGGTGATGCTTACCGATACCCTGGCCCTGATTCCTGCCGGAACCTCTTCGGCTGACCTGATGCAATTGCCTGCATGGGCTCCCGGAAAGGAAATTGTACTCCCTGGGGTGACCATCGAGGAGGAAGATTTGGCAACGATTATTTATACTTCGGGAACTACTGGCAGTTCAAAGGGCGTCATGCTCTCGCACAGAAATATTGCCTGGAATGCCATGCAGTCGTTTTCCGTTGAGAAAATCGGACCCGAAGATCGTTTTCTTTCCATTCTTCCCCTTTCTCATACTTACGAGAATACCATTGGATTCCTGTTCCCGCTCTTCTTCGGGTCTTCGATATACTATCTGCGCAAACCTCCGGTACCCTCGGTGTTGTTGCCTGCCCTGCAACAGGTAAAACCTACCAAGCTTTTGTCGGTTCCGCTCGTGATTGAGAAAATTTTCAAGGCTAAAATTTTACCTGCTTTTCAAAAAAACCCGGTTACCCGGACATTGTACAAATTTCCACCTGTCAGGAAAATTTTGCACCGGATTGCCGGGAAGAAGCTGATGCAAACCTTTGGAGGCGAAATCACCTTTTTTGGAATCGGAGGATCCAAACTCGACGGAACAGTAGAGCGTTTTCTGAAGGAGGCCCGGTTCCCTTATGCCATCGGGTATGGTCTTACCGAAACTTCACCACTGCTTGCCGGCACAAACCCCCGTACTCCCCGGATTGGATCAACCGGTCCTGCCCTGAAAGGAGTGAAGCTCCGGCTGGCCGATATTGATCATGCCACCGGAGAAGGTGAAATTCAGGCCTTAGGCCCCAATGTGATGAAAGGTTATTACAAAAATCAGGAGTTAACTGCCCAGGTTTTTACGGAAGATGGCTGGTTTAAAACCGGGGATCTCGGTTCGTTCGATAGGGATGGATTCCTGAGGATCAAGGGACGGATCAAAAACACGATTCTGGGAGCCAGCGGAGAAAATATCTATCCCGAGGAAATTGAATCTGTCATCAATCGCATGCGTTACGTGCTGGAATCGCTGGTCTTGGAAAAGAAAGGGAAACTGGTAGCCCTGATTCATCTCAACATGGAAGAGGTAGAACATCAGTTTCAGGCAATCAAACAAGATGCATCGCTTTATGCGGAAAAAATCAGCCAACGCAAAGATGAAATTCTGAAGGAAATCCAGGAAAAGGTGAATCTTCAGGTCAATAAATTTTCCAAACTGCAGCAGGTTTTGTTTCAGAAGGATCCTTTTGAAAAAACGCCCACCCAGAAGATCAAAAGGTTCCTTTATCACGGCAAGGTTTAATCCCTCAAACAGGAATTCTCACCGGCAAAATGGAGGCAGGGATACTCTCCACTTGGTGAAAGAGGGGTAAAGGGTATTGCGTTCTGCTGCTTCCGTCCGGATTAAATTTGTATTTTTGCCCCTGATTTGGTACAGGATGGAAAGTTCAAGATATCTCAACCGCGGTGTATCCGCTTCAAAAGAAGATGTGCACCATGCGATACAAAACCTCGGTAAGGGATTGTATCCCCGTGCTTTCTGCAAAATTATCCCTGATATTCTGGGTAGTGATCCGCTCTGGTGCAACATCATGCATGCCGATGGGGCAGGCACCAAATCTTCCCTAGCTTACCTTTACTGGCGCGAAACGGGTGATCTTTCGGTTTGGAAAGGGATAGCCCGCGATGCGCTGATCATGAACATCGATGACCTCATTTGTGTGGGGGCTGTATCGAACATTCTGGTATCGTCCACCATTGGCAGGAACAAGAATCTGATCCCCGGAGAGGTGGTTTCTGCCCTCATTAGCGGAACGGAAGAGGTGTGCAGTGAACTGCGTGATCTGGGCATTGATGTTTACCTTACCGGAGGGGAGACTGCCGACGTGGGAGATCTTGTCAGAACCGTCATTGTCGATTCTACGGTCACCTGCCGGATGAAACGCGAAGAGGTGATTTCTGCAGGAGATATTGCTGTTGGGGATGTCATTGTGGGGCTTTCTTCAACAGGAAAAGCAGTGTATGAATCGTCCTACAATGGGGGAATGGGAAGCAACGGGCTTACTTCGGCACGGCACGATCTTTTCGCGGCCTACCTGGCCGACCTTTACCCCGAGAGTTTTGACCCGCTTATTCCCCGCGACCTGGTATATTCCGGCAAATACAGACTTACCGATCCGGTCAGGGGACTTGAAGTCAATGTCGGGCAACTGGTGCTCTCTCCAACGCGCACCTATGCCCCTGTGATCCGTAAGGTGTTGGAGAATACCAGACAGGGAATCCATGGAATTATTCACTGTTCGGGGGGAGCTCAGACAAAAGTCCTCCATTTTGTCGACAATGTGCATGTCATAAAAGACCATTTGTTCCCTGTTCCACCGCTTTTCCGGATGATCAAGGAAGAATCGGGTACCAGTTGGCAGGAAATGTACAGGGTCTTTAATATGGGGCACCGAATGGAACTTTATGTATCTCCTGAAAGGGCCGATACCATAATGGACATCTCCCATTCTTTCGGCATCGATGCCCAAATTGTGGGCCATGTAGAAAGTTACTCCGGGCGAAAACTGACCATTCACACCGAAGCAGGAATCTTCGAATATTAGCTTTATTGTTGAATCTGAACGCTTTCAAACTCCCGATCCGGTAATTCTCCCCGGAAGTGAGCATAATTTGTAATACAAGCGTTCTTCCCCGATTATCCCATTTATTAATTATCAAATCATCTCATTTAAAATTATCAAATTGCCGCCATGTCTGATTATCCCATATTAGAGAAATATGAATCGATATTGCATCGCTATGAAGAGGTTGCCCAGCAGATTACCGATCCTGCCGTAATGGCCGATATGAAGCGTTTTATCAAGCTGAATCAGGAATTCAAGTGGCTCGATTCTCTTGTGAAGGCATTCCGTGAGTACAAGTCGGTCATTGACAACATTAAATCGGGAAATGAGATATTGAATGAGGAGAACGATCCTGAATTGAGGGAGATGGCAAGGATGGAAATCGAGCAGTCGGAATCCCTTTTAGAAGATAAGGAGAAGCAGATCAAGTTGTTGCTGGTTCCTGCCGATCCGGAGGATTCCAGGAATGCCATTCTGGAAATCAGGGCAGGTACGGGAGGCGATGAAGCAAGCATTTTTGCCGGCGATTTGTTCCGGATGTATGCCAAGTTCTGTGAGAGAAAGGGATGGCGGCTGGAAGTTACTCACATGAACGAGGGGACTGCAGGAGGGTTTAAGGAGATTGTGGCAGGGATCAAGGGTGAGGGCGTGTACGGGATTATGAAATATGAATCGGGAGTTCACCGGGTGCAAAGGGTTCCTCAAACCGAAACCCAGGGAAGGGTCCACACTTCCGCGGCCACAGTGGCGGTCTTGCCCGAGGCTGAAGAGTTTGACGTGGAACTGAAAGAGAGCGACATCCGCAAGGACACTTACTGTTCTTCGGGACCTGGCGGTCAATCGGTGAACACCACCTATTCTGCCATCCGGCTTACCCACTTGCCCACCGGGATTGTGGTGACCTGCCAGGATGAAAAATCGCAGTTAAAGAATCTGGCCAAGGCAATGACCGAATTGAGGACCCGTATCTACAACATGGAACACCAGAAGTACATCGACGATATTTCGCAACGCAGGAAAACAATGGTCTCCACGGGGGACCGGTCGGCAAAGATTCGCACTTATAACTGGCCTCAGGGACGGGTCACTGATCACCGGATCGGTCTGACGCTCTACAATCTGCAGGCCATTGTAGCTGGCGACCTCGATGAAATCATCGAAAAGCTGATGATTGAAGAAAATGCAGAGCGGCTGAAAGTTGCGGAGATCTGACCGGAACCATTGTTGAACTTTTGAACGGCACGCAGTGCCTTGCAACGGCGTAGCCTTTGAAATATTCCGGGCCGGTTCTGCTTTTGGGGTTTTTGCGGGCTGAAAGCCCGGCTCAATTCAGCCCAAGGCAACGCCTTGGGGCAATAAACGACATGTTAGGGATGCGCCCTGAAAGGGCAAATCATTCGGTAAATAAACAGCGTTTATCATCATCAATT